>NZ_BQXN01000002.1:0-147609 GCF_045862745.1 Furfurilactobacillus entadae
GTTAGATACGCTTCAACAGCAATGATTATAGTTTCAATAGAAATTTTAGTCATAAGAAAACCCCGAAAGTTTGTTTCAACTTTCGGGGTAAAGGTCACTTCGTAGTCAGCCAGTGTCTTTTTAGGTTCTGCCATGAAAAAAATCCTCGTCTAGTGTAGTGTTGTTGGATCATAGATCCCAATGTCAGCAACGGTGACGACGCCAGCATATTGCTGAGCGACCGTTGTGCAGAGACCTAACTTATTGTAACCCATCGTGACCGTTTCCGTGGCTTCAATTGCGGTTCCCATCACCTGACCATCGTCCGTGCCCAAACCAGTTGGCATATCAACGGCCATGATGTTGGCAGGACTGGCATTCATTTGATTAACGGCGGTTGCAAAGGTTCCGGTGACGTGACGCGCTAAACCGACACCAAAAATGGCGTCCACAATGGTTGTGAAGTGGTCGAGGTCAGGTTGCTGATCGGTGACAGTGACCCCGTAACGTTCTGCAATGGCAAGTTGTTGGGCAGTTTGTTCTGAGGCGCGGTCGCGGTTGCCAAGGAGCCAAATGGTGACGGGAACGTGCTTCAAGTGGAGCAAGCGGGCCACGGCCACCCCATCGCCGCCGTTATTTCCGGTAGCAGCGACGACCAGTACGCGGTTTAAGTCGAAGTTTGTACCGGTGAGCAAGCGGTCAGTGATGGCAAGGGCCGCCCGTTCCATGAGAACCATTGAGGGCACACCTAACTGGTCAATGGTGTACGCATCAAAAGCGTGTGCTTGTTCAGCCGAAATAATTGTCGTTGGCATGGTTAGTCAGCCTCCGGTGTGTGCGTGAAGAGGTGAGCCACGGTGGCATCGACCGTTCGTAAAACGCTGTCGTTGACGCCAGGGCGGGGACTAGCGGTGGTAAACCAGTGGCGTCCTTCGGTGGGCACACCTAAAAAGTAGAGGCCGGTTGCTGATTGGCCGGTCGTTGTAACAAGCTGATTGGTGACCATATCAACGTCGACGGCGCCAGTTTGAAAGGTCGAGCCGTCTTCCATGGCAAGTTGTTGGGGCCGTGCCAGACCACTCCGTAATAATGATTGTGTAAGCGGATCGCAGCTATGACTGGCAGAAACGGCGGGAAGGCGCGCTTCAACAAGGTGGTCGGTAAAGTAACGTTCTGTTGGTGCCAGGGGTGACCAGGTGACAAACTGGTTGGTGGTTGTGTCCGAATCGACCCGCATGTTGGGACCGACAACAGTCACGATCCCGGCCACCATTAAGGCCCGGAGTTCGGCGATGCGTTGTTCAGGCGGACCAACGGAAAGGTATGAATTTTCGTTATTAAACTGACCAAGGAACACGTTACGGAAGTCTTCTGTGCGTAACAGTTGGCCGTCCACGATCCGGCGAACAACATCGCGGAGATCACGAAATAGCTCCAGTGCTGACGTCAAGGGCCCTGTTTTGGTGCCTGCAAGCGCCGCTTTGACATCCGCTTGCAAATAATCAAGTAGCGGTTGTGGCGTCGTTGATGCTGGGGTAGCCGTTGGATTTAGTAGCTGGGTCCAATTCAGATAATCACTTTCAATAATGGGTGAACGATAAACAACGCCTTCAGGCTGGGGACTCGTTTCAAACGCGTGGAGAAATTCACCGGCATCAACCTGGGGATACTTCAACGCCAAGAGACGCTTGTAGTACACGTACTCGGCTTCGTGGTGAAACTGTTCCATGAACTTGGTGCCGGTTAGTGAACCAACGGCTTGATACTGGGCAAACCAAGTGGGGGTGAAAAAGTGTGGTGAATCTAGTTCGCGGGCCGCCTTTTGGTTATGCCCCTTGGCGCGTAGTGGGTAACCACGCCGGGAGCCGGCGATAATGTGGGGCTCGATCCCAGACGGATGGTAGACTAGATGATCGTCTTCAGATGTGAAGTAGCCACCCCGGCCCTGCGTAAGCATGGTGGTTGCATCAAAGAAGTTCAGGCCAAGGCCACGTAAAATAATGGTTTCACCGGCGGCAAGGTCGTCAAAACGATATTCTTGCGGTTGGGTTGGCGGGGTGTACTGAAGGTTATGCTCATCGGCAAAATTGAGAAGCCCAGTTTGCTCTGGCGTGAGGTCATTTTCTGAGTGACCGAGAGCCATGATAACAGCATCAGCCTGAAAGTGACTGGTGGTTGTCTTGATCAGATAACGATCCGTTTGTTCCAAATGGCGGAGTGAATTGACCGTTTCCGTGCGGAGGGTCAGGGTGACATTGTCTGGTAAATGATCCTGGAGGGTCAAAAAGAACCATTGTTGGTACGCACCGAACAAACTCCGGGACGCGTATCCGTTATGAACCAGAGCCGCTGCTTCGGCTAACAATGCAGCACGATTAGCGACCGGGTGGCTAAACAAAAATGCGGGGGCTTCGTGATGAGCCCATTCAAAGAGGTTCGGACCAGGAGCAACGGGACCCGCCATTTTAACGGTTTCATCCGTAAAGAGGGTGATGAAATCAGGGTTGGTGTTCATTAAAAGTTCGTGCGGTTGGTCAACGGGCCAGACGCGCCCACCAATCCCGAATGGATCGACCATGGTGATGGTTAGAAGGGGATTCTGACTTGTCTTGCGCTGCCACTCGATGAGTCGTTCAGCGGTGATAAGGCCCCGGGGTCCGGCGCCGATTACAGTAATGTCCATGACGACCTCCAAAAAGATTAATTACATTCAGTATATTTCTTCATGAAAAATTGTGCATGTGTTTCGCATTTGAGATCAGCAAAAAGGCCACCGATGAAAGGATGCGTTCATCAATGACCTTTTAGTTAACTTTGTAGTTAGTCTTGCTTAAATGACTTCACTTCGTCGATGAACCACTGGTTAAAGGCAGCGGCGTCAACATCCACACAGACGCTGGCGTTAATCTTACCGTCATGGTAAGCGCCACGAATGTCAGCCACCGTTTCACCATTGGCTGGGCCATCTGTAATTACGTCAACCCAGTAATCCTTGGTAACGTATGCTTCTGGGTGTAGCAGGTAGAAGATGGTGTTTGCATCGTGAACAGCAGTCCCTTGGTCGCTGTGGTCGAAATCATGACTGATGATTTCGTGTAGCATGTGTCCGGCGCGGCCGAATGTATCGATGGTTGCCAACGTTTCGTCGGTAATCAAGGCCTTCATGGTAACGTCAAGGCCGACCATCACGATTGGCACACCTGATTCATACATGATCTTGGCAGCGTGGGGGTCGGTGAAAACGTTGAATTCAGCAGCACTAGTCATGTTACCGTGACCAAGTGAACCACCCATGGCGATGATGCGTTCGATCCGTTCCTTAACTTCAGGGTATTGAACAAACAGCAAGGCGATGTTGGTGTATGAGCCAGTTGGCACCAAAACGACCTTTTCGTCACTTGCCATAATGGCATCGTGCAATGCTTCAACGGCAGACTTGTCTAACGCCTTGTCCGTTGGTTCTGGGAAGTCGTAACCGGCCATCCCTGAAGCCCCGTGAATTCGGGCAGCATCTTCAAATTCCTTGATCAGTGGTGCTTTTGCACCACCGGCAACAGGCACGTGCTTGCCGTAGAAGTTATCGATGGTCAGGGCGTTTTTAGTCGTCTTGTCCACGGTAACGTTTCCGGCCACAGCAGTAATCAACTGTAAGTCGATTTGTGGGTCGTTAAGGGCCATTGATAAAGCAGCCGCGTCATCAATTCCTGGGTCAGTGTCCATAATTACTTTGTAAGTCATAATTGTTTATCCTCCAGTAAATTCTTCCGTGGCGTAACGCTCACAGTCGCTACCGACGGTTCCTTTCTATCATACTAAAAATTCACGAGAAAAGAAAACGCTTTCTGCAATTATGAACATTTTCTCATGATTGCCATCTACTCACCCTCAATCTGTCGATTAAGTTTCAAATATTAATGATTGCGAACTTACTGAGCTCAAACTTTCGCCAGGTGTCCGAAAACGGTATAATAGAGTGATTGAAACCGAGACAATTCAGGGGGGCGACAACAATCGAACGAGTTTTAGATATTAAACACGGGCATAACTTCCGGGACCTTGGGGGTTATCAAACAATTGACGGTCACACAACGGTTTGGCAACGGGTGGTTCGGTCAGCATCATTAAACCAGCTTGACCGTGCGGACCGGGCATTGCTGACGAACTATGGTGTTCACACAATTCTCGATTTTCGGACAAACAAAGAATTGTTGCGCGCACCTGATCAGGTTCCGGCAGGGGCAAAGGATTATCACACACCAATTTTGGCGGTGGATGATACCAGAAGCTCAGCAACACGAAAAGAATTACGTGATGATCTAAGTGAACCGGGCTACGGTTATCGCCAGATGATCCAGACGTATCACGAAATGATCGCGGATGATTACTCACAAAATGCGTACCGGATGTTCTTTGATTACTTGCTGGCTAATCAGCAGGGCGTGGTGCTGTTCCACTGTACCGCTGGTAAAGACCGGACGGGCCTTGGCGCCATCATGCTGTTGTCCGCATTGGGCGTTCCTGAGGAAACCATTTTACAAGATTACATGCTGACAAACCAAACCTCCAAACCAATCTTTGACGCCAAAATGACGGAATTAGATGGTGACGGGGCCTCACAGGCTGTGAAGGATAACGTCACCGCATTGTGGGTCGTTAATGAGGATTACTTTGCCGCCGCCATGGATGAAGTTAAAACACAGGCTGGCGATATGCAGACCTACTTGAGTGACAAAATCGGCCTCACGCCGGCAAAAATTGCAACGCTGAAGGAACTGTATTTGAAGTAGCGAAAAGTGACATTCAGTTCAATTCATAAATAAAGCAAAATCCTTGAAAAGAGGAATTTTGCTTTACATGCACAAAAGATAAAGTAAGAAATCAATTTTTGGAAAAAATGCTTTAAAGGTAAAAACAAGCGCCCAGCCTCTCGAAATGAGAAGCTAGGCGCTTGTTTTATCTCTTTAGTTTAACGTTACCGTTGGGTGATCACGGTCAAGCAACGTGGTGGTTGCCGTTGTGTGAAGGTATGTTTGAACCAGCTCTTCAATGTCAGCCAGTGCCGCGGTCAATTCATCCTTGCGATCGGGATTGACACATTCAAGACACAGAAAAGCGTTGGTGGTTTCTTCAGTCAACATGGTGCGTTGGCCATCACGCCAGTTCCAACAGCGACAAACGATGCCAGCGTCGTCTTCGTAAACAACTTCACCGGGTAACGCTGGATCTGGGTCATCCTCACCAAGTGGGAGGAACGGTTCGCCTCCGTTAGCGACGGTCAAACGAAGGTCACCAACCATGGCATCAATGTTTTCACCACCACATGGCAAAGCGTGCCGTAGTGAAACGACGTTGTACAGGTCAACCAGGCCGTTGATGCTGGTCACGGGTTTACCTTGCTGGGCACGTTTGAGCAGGTTTTCGATGGATGAGCGGGCACCTTTTTTCGTCTTGAACTGTTGGTACGCATGCCGCCAATCGGAAACGACCGGGTTGGCTGAAATTGGCGTTTCTGGAACAAATGCCGTGGCGGCCAGATTGGCATCTGCTAACACCTGTTCTGGCACGGTTTGATGATTATCGACATCGTGTAAAACAGCGACACCGATGAGGGTGTCAGGGAACAGCGTCCAAAAATCGTCGCGGATGGTGAATGATTTTGTCATAATGAGGCCTCCAAGGGTTTGAGTGCTTTCATTATGCACCACTTTCACGACAATGTTGTCGACAATCACGCACTTACGACAGAAATATGCTCGTTAAGGTGCTGCGGTTGTTGCAGTTCATCCATGAAGGCCGCAGCGTAATCAGCGTAACTGATTTCACTCTTCCCATCCGTGTCAAAGACCATGACATCACCGCCCAGTTTGTAGCGCCCGGTCTTTTTTCCTTCAAACTTGAAGTTGTCGGCTGGTGAAATGTAGGTCCAGTGCAGATCATCGCTCTTTTGCAGGAGGGTGAGGGCACTCCCCATGCTAACGGAGATGGGCCGAACAACGACCGGGAAGTCTGCTGCGTCATAGCGTCTCATTGTTTTGTTTGAATCAGTGAAGAGGCTACCGGCGCCACCAACAACCATCAGACGAATGCTGGTGTGTGTGGTGATGTCGATTAAGTGTTGCATGACGAGTGGATACTCATCTGCTTTGCCAACCGGTGCGCCAAAGGCACTGACCAACACATCCAGGTCGCCAATGTCATCGGTAGAAAGATCCACTAGGTCCCGTTCTAAGTAAGGGACATCCAGCGTGAGCTTGCTGTGGTCGCGAACGATGGCCACGACGTCAATGTGACGGTTAACGGCTTCATGCAAAAGTAAGTTACCTTGCTTACCGGTGGCACCAATAATTCCAATTTTCATATGAGGAAACTCCTTTAGGTAGTATGATTAAACGTGTAAGTAATCGTAATAAGTAAATCACCGTTAGATTACCGCAGGAGGCAGATCAATGGCAAACAAAAAGCACGAGTGGCGCAAAGATGAGCGGATGTTATATCCAACGATGAAACACCCGTCGATCACCACGGTTCCGGCACAAACGATGATCACGATCAGTGGCCAGGGCAACCCGAACAGTCCAGAATTTGCTGAACGGGTGGGCGCGCTGTTTGCAATCAGTTATGCAATTAAAATGGCGTCCAAAAAGGGCATCGATTTTCCTGATGCCATTGACTACACCGTTTACCCACTAGAAGGCTACTGGACCATGCCGGATGACTTTACCGGTGGGCCGATCGATAAAGAGCAACTTGTTTACACGATCATGATCAAGCAGCCAGTGTTTGTGACGTCTGCGGTGTTTGAACAGGCCCGTCAGCTGGTGAAAGATAAGGTTCCTGAAACATTGCTGGAACAATTACAGTTAACGACCACCACAGAGGGATTGGTCGGGATGATTTTGCACGTTGGCTCGTTTGATACGGAAGTCGAAGACTTTGACCGTTTGGATTACTTCTTAAAAAACGAAGGATACGTGCGCACGGAATATGCCCATAAAGAAATCTATCTGTCAGACTTCCGCCGGGTTGAAGAAGCGAAACGAAAAACCTTGTTGCGGGTTAAAATTGCTAAACGAGAATCATGAGGGCTGAATAAATGAAGCGACAGACAGGAACACAAACAGTTGGCTTTGCAATCGGATTGACATTATTAATGATGGTGGTGCTGTGGAGCAGCCGGCAGCTATTGGGAGCGGTTGTACCACGGAATGAATGGATGATGGGTGCCGAAGCGATTGTCCTACTAACATTATGGCTGGTGAATCATTATGGTCTTCATGAGCCGTTACCACTCCGGCCCAAAGCGAACGGCCAGCTTTGGCGCGCCGGGTGGCTTGGAATAATCGTGATTGTTTCATATATTCCCATGATCCCACTGATGGCGATAACGCAACATTATGCAGTATCAACGGTCGTTGAAACAGTCTTGATGTGTGTGATGGTGGGAATCTACGAAGAGATTCTTTTCCGTGGTGTAATTTTGGGAATGCTTTTGCGAACCTTTACGGGAAAACGTCGCATCATGGCCGCCGTGTTAACGAGTAGTGCGCTATTTGGCCTCTCACACGCGGGCCACTTCTTTGATCATGTTGGTCAGAGTACCACGAGTACGTGGTTACAAATTGGCTATGCGTTTTGCTTGGGTGTTTACTTTTGTGCTGTGACCCTACGAACGGGTTCATTATTATGGACGATGATTATTCATGCAGCGTTTGATATGCCAGCAATGTTAGTTGAGTTTAGCGGACACATGTCACTGCGTGGTTCTGCGGCAGGTGGGAGCTTTTGGACACAACTGGCTGATGCAGCCACTGAATTTGTTCCAGTCTTACTGTTGGGATTATGGTTGATTCGGCGGCGACAACAGGCCGCAATTGATGAGGCAACACCGATGTGGCAATCAAACTAAAATTTACCAATCAAAAAAAACGATTTACGAATTTTTTCGTAAATCGTTTTTTGTAGTTAACGGTGATTTTAAAACTACCGAATAATCATGACTGAAATTGGTGAATACTTTGCCATGTAGGCCGCTTGGGAACCGAAGTACTTCCGAACGCCCTTTTTGGACAGGGAGCCGATGATCAATAAATCGGCCGCGGTTGCGGGAATGACCCGTTCAACAATCGTTTCACCAGGATCGCCTTCGTCAACGATCATTTCAATGTTATGAACACCACCCGCGGCTGCGATGGCTTCGTATTCCTTTAAGTGACCGATGAGTTCGTCACGCTCACCATGAACATAATCCTTGGTGAGCGCTTGGTAAACGTTCATGTCGTCGCTTTCAAGAATTGACGTAATGATTAACGTTGCGCCATCCTTAGCAGCCCGGCGAACCGCGTACTTAAAGGCTAGTTGAGCGTCGGCCGAATCGTCGACACCGACTAAAATTCGTTTGAAAACTTGATCAACATCTTCTGACATGTGCTTTTCTCCTCTGGGTTAGATTTGAAACAGACGTTACTTTGCTTCTGCACCTGCGTGTTCTTGTTCAGCCAATTGAGCGGCATACCGTTTGTTTCCACGGTATAGATCAGCGACCATCCAAATCAAAAGTGCGATGATGGCAACAATCAACAGGTCGGAAACGGTGTTAGAAAGCGCCGCTTGTGACTTAGCGGGGAAGAACGCCTGGATTTGCGCTGGGAGGTTGTAGATGTTTAAACCAATCAGGAGCAGAACGGCAACCCAACCGGCAATCTGGGTGTACCAGTGGTTCGTGAACCGTTTCCCCATTTCAATCTTACTGTTAGTGAACATCAATAGTGGCAACATTGAAAATGGAAGGGCGAACGCCAGAAAAACTTGAGAATTGTTCATGAGATCATTTAACGCTTCGTGTTGCTGAACGGGTGATTGACGACTTGTCAGACCAACACAGATCAAAACTGGAACAACTGAGATCAGCCGCGTTACCAGACGCCGTAACCATAGCGGCATCTTCATGTGAACGAAGCCCTCCATGATGACTTGCCCGGTTAACGTTCCGGTAATCGTTGAGTTTTGACCAGAGGCAAGAAGTGCAACCGCAAACAGGGTTGATAACACCCCGGTGCGTGCCACGCTGGCAAGTACCCCGTTACTCATGGTTGAGGTATCACTTAACGCTTGGTACAGCCCGAAGAACGATGGGTCCTTAACGGCGCCACTCTTGAAAACGGCGACTCCCATGATCAACAACAGTGCGTTAACGAAGAAGGCAACCGTTAACTGAATGTTGGAGTCCCACATGGTGAACCGCACTGTATCTGCGACTTGTTGTTCGTCGTTGTGATCCACTTGCCGCGTCTGGGAAATTGCGGAGTGAAGGTACAAATTGTGGGGCATAACGGTGGCCCCGATGATCCCGAGGGAACCGGTCAGTGGTGAAATGCCACCAATGACGGGTCCCTTGGCGATCGTCTTTGCACTAGGAATCAAGCCAACAATGGCAGCGCCCCAGTTGGGGTCTGACAATGCAACTTGGTAGGCAAAGACAACAAAAATAACGACAATTAAAGCGACAACAATGGCTTCAATTTTACGAAAACCGATTTTTGTTAACAGCAATAATAGCAGGACATCAAAAACGGTGATGAAGACTGAAATGACGAGTGGAATGTGAAACAGAAGGTAAAGCGCAATTGCCGCTCCAATAACTTCGGCAATGTCCGTGGCCATGATGGCAAGTTCGGTCATTAACCACAACACGATCCCCAGTGCTTTACTGGTTCGTGCCCGAATCATTTGGGCAAGATCCATTTGACTCACAATACCCAGTTTAGCCGCCATGGCTTGTAACAACATCGCAATTAAACTCGATATCAAGATGATGGACATTAATAAATACTGGAAATTTTGTCCGCCGGTGATGGATGTGGACCAGTTACCAGGGTCCATGTAGCCGACTGCAACCAATGCGCCGGGTCCGGAATACGCAAGAAGTGTCCGCCAAAAGCCCTTTCCCGTTGGGACTTTCACGGTGCCGTTGATTTCTTCGAGCGACCGACCATTCGCGTAATGGATCAGCCGTTCTTTTTTTGGTTTTTTGCTTGATGTGTCCAAAGCAAAGACCCCCTCATTTAGTTTTGGTACGCAAATAGCATACAACATTTTTTATGATTTGTAGACAACTGTTTTAAAAATCGCTATATTATTTTTAAGGGACGGCTAAAAACTGTTGAAGTAATCATAAAAATCATTATTTGAATGGCCGTAATTATTCAGGATGGTAAACGTGAACTGCTTTTGGGGGAAACGATGACAGATAAGGTGACGAAAAGGGACTTGGTGAAGGCCGTTGCGGCACAGACCGCGTGTTCACAACGGGAAACGTTGTTAGTGATGAATGCACTGCTTGATGCAATTGGTGAAGAATTAGCGGTGGGGCATGAGGTTGAGCTGCGAAACTTCGGGACGTTTTCAGTTCACACAAATAAGGCGCGGATCATTAGTGATATTAGTGGGCAGCCCGTCCATATTCCCGCGCACCGGTTGGCAAAGTATCGTTGCGGCGCAGGATTACGCGCGACATTGAATAAAGGCACCCGTTGAGCTTTGCGGCGGCACCTGTCATAATGAACCCACAAAGCAATGATGGAGGACGTGAATAATGCTATCGGAACCTGCACTGACAGAATTCGTTAACGGATTGTGGCTGACGGTTACGGCACTCATGGCGGAAACCAACCGGTTAAAAAAGCATGTCCGCTCACAGCGGGACTATGATGCCGTGATCCACGAAAAAATTAGCCCCCGGTTGGCAGCGGTCAACGAATTAGTGACCTGGGTCTGCGATCAAACGGTTCCAGACGCAGCTACACAACTGGTAACGGGCATTCAGCAAGCGTTAACACAATTAGCTGCTGACGAGCGACGACAGTTGGATCAAACAGAGCTTGACCAACGGAATCGGGACCGTGAGGAAGGGCGAATTGCGCGGCACCGCCGTCGCCAGTGAGGCTAGAATACACATAAACTAAAACGACGTGGCACCCAACATTGGGCACCACGTCATTTTAGTTTAGATAGAATGTCAGCGGTTCAACCGTTGATTACCACATGATCTTTGGCCCAACACCAAGGTTGATGGTGGCCTGGGCAATTTCTTTTTGGTGATCAAGCGCAGTTGGTGTGAAGTAGTCCATCATGGCAATGGTTCCAATGGCGTCACTCTTGATGGTCTCGGCAGGCGAACCGCCGATCAACACAGTCTTTGGCGAGGGATGCCAACCACCAAGTTCATAAAACGGCACGAGGTCGGGCGCACAGGTAAAGATGCTAAAATCGGCATCATCATGCTGAATGAGGGCGTAGGCCGTCATGATGAGGGCGACACCAAAGCCCTTTCGGCGGTATTTAGGTGCAATCATCACTTCAGAGAGTCCGCTGATTTGATAGCGGTGGTCGTTGATGATCACTGCCGTTGACGGGATTTTTAATGAACCAACCAGTTGGCCATCGTCGTCATGCATGGTGGTCACCATCAGTTGCTCGTAGTAAGCGTGATAGTTCTCCTCAGCGTGGGGGTCATCAGTAATGTTCGGCCAGTAAATCGCACTGAGATCTGCGATGGCCTGCTTGTCCGCGGGAGGTAACGAGAAGTAGTGGTGCGTTTCAGTTTTCATAATGTCCTTTTATGGTTGTCCTCAAGTGGGGAGTTATTAGCTACCAACATTTAACCACGAAGCGTGGTGTTTGACCAGTAAATAAGCGCCAGAAAAATGCAGACTCACATTTTCTGGCGCTCATCAGCGAACGATTAAATTGAATGATGGTTTAGTGGAAAACATCCTCACGATTGTTGACGTACATGGCCGTGGCCACGGTCAGCAGTGCAAGCACGAGTAAGATAGCCATCAAGATGTTCCAGCCATGGAGCATTACGTGAAGGGTCCCGTAAGCAATTGGCCCGACGGCAGCAATCAAGTAACCTAATGATTGTGCCATCCCGGAAAGATCGGCCGTTTCTTGTGGTGTGCGAGCCTTTAGGTTTAATAACGTCATCGCAAGGGCAAACAATGAGGTCGTGGCAGTCCCTAAGATGACACAAAGAATGGCAAAGTACCAAACCATGTGGAACGGAAGCAAAAGGCCACCGATCCCAACGATGAAGAATCCACCGATGGTCAACAATAATGCGGACTGGTTCTTTGACCGTGCCGAAATAATGGGCACTGCGTAAGCCGCTGGCAGAGAAGCGATTTGATATAGTCCCAGGAGCAAGCTGGCCGTATTGGCAGAAACACCACGGTCAACCATCAGGGTTGGTAACCACGTGATCAACGTATAGAACACCAAGGACTGAAGCCCCATGAACAGGGTCATCATCCACGCCGTTGGTTGTTTCCAAACGGATTGGTGTGGCGTTGCGGCAGAAGTTTCGGCCACCGGTTGAGCCTTGTGGTTGTAACGAAGGTTCGGTAACCACGTGATGACGTTGACTAGGGCAACCAGTGAAAAGATTTGAACCGTAAACTGCCACCCGATTTTACCAGCCAATGGTGCAGACACCCCAGCAGAAATGGCGGAGAAAAAGGTCATGGAAAATGAGTACAAACTGGTCATTTCACCAATTTTTGTTGGGTAGTTTTCGGCAACTAATGCGGGAAGCAAAACGTTTAAAAAGGCGACCCCAACCCCAACAAGCAGGGTTCCGATAATCATGGCAAGTGCAGAATATACCCGCAGCCAGTTTCCTAAGACCAAAATGATGAGGGCAATGAGCAGGGCGACTTCCGTTCCGACTTTGGCTGAGATTCTGGGCGCAATTGGTGAAAGCGCCGCAAAACAGAGCAGGGGAATGGTTGTGAGACTTCCGGCTAAACTACTTGATAAATGCAGTGTGTGCTGAATGGGTGCCAAGATTGGTGGAATGACCGTGATGACCATTCGTAAACTTGAACCTAGTAAAATAACGCCTAACAGCAGCCAGCTGCTGTGTTTAACGGCTTGTTTGACATTGTCAGACATAAAACAAAAACCTCCATATATAAAACAATTGATTTGTTGACTTGCTGGCTTAAGCTCCGGTCTAACGCGCCCCAGGTGCGGGTGACTTACTGGCGGCTAGAAATTAATTGTTTTATGTCCGGTGACTACGGCAAACAAAAATAACTATCCTAGTTTACTCGCGATTTGTTGGTTCAGCAACCTTATTAGTTTACGAAGTTAAATAAAATTTAAAATATTTAATGCCGATTAATCCCCAGAGTGGGGGTGTAAACGACCCGAAACGTCAAACTAACCACGGGACTCGTTGCTGTAAACGTCGTCCCAATTGCCGTTGCTTGCGCGGTGAACAAGGCCGTTTTATCAGCTTGCCATGTGGCCAATTGGCGGTCACCCACGCCCTCAAAGTAGGCATGTTCAGTTGTAATCGTGTTAAATGGGAGCACCTGAACAGCGACAAACTGTAAAATTGCAACGGCGTGAACGGAACCATCATACAAAATCTCGTACGCTTGGTTAGGCTGTGGGACCGGTGCGTGTTGATGATCGTACATGGCGAGTAAATTGGTTGTGGCCTGTTTGAGACCGGCCGTGACGCGCATGGCCTCGATGTCAGCAGCTTCCGATCCACCACCAAATGACCATGCTTGGTGCGGCATTTCGGCTGCCGTTGGGTGTGTTGCGACGAATTCATCCCAGAGTTGTTCTGCAGTGTAAGCCATGGCAAACCTCCTAAGCTAAGCAAGTATAGTTTCAGTATACGGGTTTATTGACGAAAACGCTTTCTTTAGTGACTAACAATCACCGTGATAGTGGACAGTGATGGTGAAAACGTGTACGCTCCCACTTATAGACTATTTGTTAAGGGGAGCGATTGAGGATGTTGGTATTTACGTTGGCACTAGCGGGTGTCGTTGGTTTAGAGCATTTATTCATCATGTGTTTGGAGATGTTTGGTTCAACGAGCCGGATGGCGCAACAAACGTTTGGCGGGGATGAGGCCTTTTTGGCCCAACCACGGGTTAAGGCGATCTTTAAGAACATGGGGATCTATAACGGGTTCATTGGGGTCGGCATTTTGTGGTCCTTGATTGCACTGCCCACACTGGAAATGCGGGCTGTCTTATTGTTATTCACGGGCTTTGTGGTTGTCGCAGCAATTGTTGGTGCGGTCACTGTTAGTCGGCGGATTTTCATCGTTCAGGGACTGCCTGCTGTTTTTGCGGTTCTGTGCTTATTGCTATTCTTGTAAAAATAAACCGGCTGCCACCCAATCATGTTGGGTGGCAGCCGGTTTTATTTAAGCGTCATTACTTAACAGAACGTTTAACTGCAAAGTGATGTTTGAGGCTGGGGATGAAGTGACGATCAGACCAGCCCTGCACCCAGCCCTGGGTGAGAAAGGCCCAGACGGTTCCAAAGTTGACCGCCCAGAGTTGATGCCCGTTCACGAAGAAACAGATGAGCATAATCGTAATGGGCGGAATGTAACTGAGCATTTGTGAGGCGGTGGCGAGCCCCTTCAGGTACCGAAATCGAATGATGTAGGAGAGGTCATCGTTGGGGTGCATGATGAGGTTGGCCCGCTGGTATAAGGAGACAGCGGCGCCAACGCCGAAGAGGCCAATAATGTTGATCACCATGAGGAGTGCCAGCTGCCATGGATGTGCAAAATCACCATGGAGATATTTGATGCCGACCACGTTTGACCAAAAGGGAACAATAAACTGAATGAGGTAGCTAAACGGTACCACAAACAAAATGTTGCGAATGAGGCGGAGCCCGTCAAACCGGCCGATGAGTAACAGGTCCAAAAAGGCGACGACAATGCCGTAGATGGTCAAGACGAGTCCCAAGGCCTGGCTGGCAACAGCCGGGTTCGTGGTGTGCATGACCCAGTGGGCGAGATTGACGGCGGAGGCCGTCCAGACGGCGCTCCCCATGTTTGTTGCGACCGTGAGTGCGTTGAACGCAGAGTTTAAGAGAATTGAAATGATGAGCCAAATGAACCGTTGTTTTCCATCCTTGATGTGCACGGAGAGGCCGCCTTTCACAAAGTTAATAGTCTTAGTATAAGCGACTTGCCGCGATTGTTTAAGAATTTATCAGGACAATGTAAAATAATGGACGATTTGAGCCGCATCAGGAATAATGACACTACACTGATCATCGAAAATGAGCCGTTTTTTCGCTCCACAACTCTGCCATCACGAAAGGTGACACTTTATGGAACAACAGTTGATTGATTTTATGAACCAGTATGGGTACGTAGGCATTATGCTTTTGATCGCATTGGAAAACGTCTTCCCGCCGATTCCCTCAGAGGTGATTTTAACGTTTGCTGGCTTCATGACGTTAGCAGCAGATCTGAGCATCTGGGGCAGCGTACTCGCGGCTACGGCGGGCGCAGTTCTTGGTGGCTTAGTTCTGTATGGCATTGGCCGGTGGCTAAATGAAGACCGGCTCCAACGGCTTGTTAAGAGCCGCTTGGGGCACGTATTACGGCTAAAACGCAGTGATCTTGATAAGGCCGCCCGTTTATTTGAACGTCACGGTAAGAAGACCGTCTTTTTGGGCCGGTTCATTCCGGTGGTCCGCAGTTTGATCTCAATTCCAGCGGGAATGACCAAGATGCGGTGGCAACCCTTTTTACTGTTAACGGCACTGGGAACCCTGATCTGGAACGTTGTTTTGATTTTACTTGGCCGTGCCGCTGGTCACGCGTGGACTCAGGTCTCATCCGTGGTCGACACGTTCTCCACGGTCGTTGGGGTCGGCTTAGCTGTGCTCGTTATTGCCGGGATGGTCTGGTACTACATTAAACGGATCAAACCAGCTTCTAGTTCACAATTAGATGAAGAAGAACTATAATTAACCCATTAAAGTGCTGGAGGTGTGTTTGATGGAAGAACGGAAATTAATTACCGAGATCTTAAACACAGAGGATGTGTCGTACACAATCTCGGCGCCAGAAGATGGCAAAATTACGCTCATGGTGAACCAGCTCAAGAACGACAAACGGCCCTTAAGTCTTGTGGAACAAGAAATTGTTCACGAATTGGATCGGGCTGAACTTTCGTACACGGAAACACTGAACCCTGACGCCAATACCGCAATGCAAATCGACATTGATGTGATTTAGTCCGTCATGGTTTGTAGCGATAGCGCAGGCAAAAAAGATTGATTAAACAAAAAACCGCCAGCCCAAATCCGGGATGGCGGTTTTTAATGATGCTTATTTAGGTAATGAGAATGAGAAGATCACGGCCGTAAGGTTCTTGGTGCTACCGCAGTGAGAGCTTTACAACGGCTTCAACGCGCGCCGTTTGTGGGAACATGTCAATGGATTGAATGTAATCAACCCGGTACGCGTCGCTTAGATCAACGAGGTTTTGCGCCAGTGTTGAAGGGTTACAGGAAACGTAAACGAACCGCTCAGGGCGAACCTGGAGAATGGTGTCGATCATTGTTTCTGCCAGTCCAGCACGTGGCGGGTCAACGACCAACGCATCCGGTCGCCAGCCCTGACTGACCCATTGTGGAAGCAACCCTTCGGCCGTTCCGACAAAGTATTCAGCGTTTGTCACGTTGTTAAGGGCCACGTTACGGTTGGCGTCATCAATGGCTTCGGCGATGTTATCCATCCCGCGAACTTCTCCGGCACGGTCTGCCAGGGCAATCCCGATGGTCCCGACGCCAGAATAAGCGTCAACCAGGCGATCGGCATGATCAAGGGCCAATGCGTTGATGGCTTCTTGATACAGCCGGACCGTTTGCTTGGGATTGAGTTGCAAGAACGCACGGGGGGACAGTTCAAACTTTTTCCCGAGGAGTTCTTCTGTAATGTAGTCTTGACCAGCAAGTTTGATGGTTTCGTCACCCCACACAAGGGACGTTTTCCCGGGGTTAATGTTTTGCATGACGGAAACGACCTGGGGGAGCTGTTCTTCAATGGCCATTAACAATTGGTGCTTGTGGGGCAGTTTTGGTGTGTTGGTAACCAACGTGACCTGAACTTCACCCGTTGCCTCAGAAGAACGCACGACAAGGGTTTTGACGATGCCGGAATTATGGTCTTCATCATAGATGGGAATCTGTAAGTCTTCCAGTAACTTTGCGAGGGCACGGACAACCGTCAGCGTGGCCTCGTTTTGGGTGCTTGCGGCGGGGAGATCCACTAAATCGTGAGACCCCTCTTTGTACAGGCCGGCAATAACGTGGCCATCTCGCATCCGGACCTGAAACTGGGCTTTATTCCGGTAGTGATAAGGGGTATCCATCCCAATGGTTGGCCGGATGTCGTAGTTTTCCCAGCCACGGGGTTGAAACTTTTCTAGTGACTGGGCGATGACGTCCTGCTTAAAGGCAAGCTGTTCAGGGTAGGCAAGGTGTTCAAGCTCAAACCCACCAACAACGCCAGCCTGTTCATCAAGGGGGGCAACCCGGTGGGGACTGGCTGTCCGCACCTGACGTAACTTAGCGTTTAAAAAGTGGTTGGCGACATGGGTAACTTCGACGACGACAACTTCTTCTGGAAGCGCACCGGGGACAAATGTAATCTTGCGTTTGTAGTAGCCGATCCCTTCACCGTTAATGCCGAGGCGTTTGATGGTCAACGGAAACCGCTGGCCAACCGTCACTTCAACGGCGGGCGCCGCTTGCCGACGTTGGTTGTCATTTCGTGACCGGTCGAAACGACCTGGTCGCCGAGAGTAATCATTATTTCTTGGTTTCATTAGTACTCCATTCATGGACTTAAACTGGATAATTAATGCCTATCATAGCATGTTTTTCATGGTGAAGCTTGTTCCCGGGGAGATTCAATGAGGCAAACGGGACAAATTATCGTGGTTGCTTTATGATTAAGAAAATGAAACGGGGGAGAATAATGACAGCTTTATTGAGCATGACCGACATTGGCTATGAGGCTCATGGCCGCCAAATTGTAAGTGGGATCGACCTAGCCCTTAAAAAGGGGCAAAACATGACGATTGTGGGGCCCTCTGGGTCGGGGAAGAGCACGATCTTGCAGCTACTGGCGCGGATGATTAGTCCAACAAGCGGTACGATGATGTTTGATGGTGCCGACGCGATGTCCTACGACCCGATGGCATACCGGCGCCGGGTGTCTTACTGTTTTCAACAACCAACGTTGTTTGGGGAAACGGTGGCGGATAACTTAGATTTTCCGTTTACAATTCGCAATGAATCCGTGGACGTCGCCCGACAGCAGGAACTTTTAAACCAGGTCAATTTACCGCTCGACTATTTAACTCATGACATTACGGAGTTGTCTGGTGGGGAGCGGCAACGGGTCGCGTTGATTCGTAACTTAGTTTATGTGCCGGACGTCTTACTGTTAGACGAGGTGACGACGGGCTTGGATGCTGAAAACAAAGCCATCGTCCACCAACTGATTGAGCATTATCGTGGCCGCGGTGGGACCGTGGCGTGGATCACCCACGATGAAACAGAGATTGCGCAGGCCGATGAACTTTATCGGATCGAAGCAGGGCATCACGTAACGGAGGCTGCTCATGAATAATAGTGTGAATGTGAATAACGTCAGTTTGGCATTTGCGGCCGCGTTGGTGCTAATTGCGCTGATCATTGGGTGGCGGCAAAAGCTCGGGGTCGACCGTGACATGTTGATCGGGGTCGTTCGAGCCATCGTGCAGTTGACCATCGTTGGGTTCTTACTGAAGTACATCTTTTCCGTCAATAACGCGGTGTTGACGTTAGCGATGATTCTCATCATCATTTTTAACGCTGCTTATAACGCCATGAAACGTGGTGCGGGAATTCCGCACATATTTTGGTCGTCATTTTGGTCAATTCTGTTAAGCACAGCCATTACGTTAGGCGGGCTGGTGCTATCTGGTGCGATTAAGTTTATTCCGTCGCAGATGATTCCCATTTCTGGCATGATCGCCAGTAATTCAATGGTGGCCATCGGCTTATGCTACCGGAACATGGAGAGTCTGTTTCGGGATCAACGACAACAGGTGTTGGAGCGGCTTGCGCTTGGTGCGAGTGTGCATGACTCGGCCATTGGAATTGTCCGTGAATGTATCAAAACGGGGATGCAGCCCACAATTGACGCGTCAAAGACGTATGGGATCGTGAGCTTGCCCGGGATGATGTCCGGCCTGATTTTTGCCGGTGTCGACCCCGTTTATGCGATCAAGTATCAAATCATGGTGGTCTTTATGCTGTTATCTGCGACAAGCCTTGGGTCGGTCAGTGCGTGCTACCTGGCATACCGGCGGTTCTTCAATGATCAACAACAGCTGGTGGCCAGCGTGGTTGTCAAAGCTGATAAGTCATAAGTCGAAAAATTACGACGGCAAAAACGGCTAACTTCCCGTTCATTGGGAGGTTAGCCGTTTTTTGCAGAAAGACGAAAAGGTTATTGCGTTTATTAGGCACGGTGGCCCGTTTTCTTTAGTAATTTGCTGTGGCGAATGCCATACGTGAAGTAAATCAAGATCCCGAAGCTAAACCAGATGGCTGAGGCAACCCATGTTTCACCAGGAAGTCGGAACAAGAGGACCATGCAGGCCACACCAGATAAGATTGGAAGGACGGGGTACCACGGCACCTTAAAGCCAAGATCATGGTCAATGTCCTGGCGTTTGCGAAGGGGAAGGACCCCGAAGGAAACGAAGGTGAACGCAATCAGCGTACCGATGTTAACCAGACTGGTGAGTTGGTCCAGCGGGATTAACCCACCCATGACGGCAATGATGATCGTAACGACCGTTAAGCTGGCCCGTGGCGTGCCGGTGGCCTTATCAACGGTGCCAAGTTTTTTGGGCAAAAGACCGTCACGGCCAATGGAGTAGACCAGGCGTGAGGAGGAATAGATCATGGCAAGCATCATGGTAAACATGCCGGCCAAAGCACCCAGTGAGACTAAGGCAGCCCCCCAGTTTTGGCCCACCCGTTGCAGGGCGAACGCGACTGGATCCGCAACGTTTAATTCCTTGTAGGAAACGATTCCTGTAAGGACAACAGAAACCGCGACGTAGAGAATGGAAGCAATGATAAGGGTCCCGATGATTCCGATGGGCATGTTCCGTTTGGGATTTTTAACCTCGGCGGCTGAAGCGGCCACCACGTCAAACCCGAGAAAGGCGAAGAAAACGGCCGAGGCACCAGCAAGAACACCACCCTTGTAGGGGAAGAATGGGTGCCAGTTAGCGGGTTTAACGTAGAATAAACCGACCACAACGAAGATGAGGATGATGGCGATTTTGACGACCACCATGATGTTTTGCACCTTGGTGGACGTTTTCATACCGCCACTAAGTAACCAGGCAACTGCCAGGACGATGAGAACGGCAACAAGGTTGATGTAAGTCCCGTGGGCAGGATCAAACGCACCGGAAAGGGCCTTTGGCATGTGGATGTTGAATCCTGCAAGGAGGGCGTTAAAGTAGCCAGCCCAGCCGGTAGAAACGGCCGCCACGGAAAGCATGTACTCTAAGACCAGCGCCCAGCCAAGTAACCAGCCAATAAACTGACCATAGATGACGTTACCGTAGGAATAGGCAGACCCAGCAATGGGCAGTGCCGATGAAAATTCGGCATAACACATGGCGGCAAGGCCACACACAATGGCTGCAATGATAAACGATAAAATGATGGCCGGCCCTGACTTAGTGGCAGCAACGGTCCCGGGGAGAATAAAGATCCCGGTTCCGATGACGGCCCCGATGCCGAGTGCGATAAGATCCTTTGCAGACATGGATTTAACAAGGCGTTGGTCAGCATCGACATAATCGTCGAGCGATTCTTGTTGGCGCATTTTTGATAGTATTGACATAATTGGTCACTCCTGAAATGTGGCATAGAAAAAGGTATTTTTGACCCTGTGCCAAAAATGCCAGCTCATTTCATGACGTAGTGAACGCATCAAAAAGGCCGTTTGGACGAGGGTTAACAATCATCCAAACGGGCCTAAAAATTGACAGTTGAAAACGCCGTCAGCCGAATGGATGCAAACCGGAAGTTTACCGTGCTTGCACCCCACTAGCGGTGCAAACACTAACCAAACAGACTAAACGCAATGCTTGTTGTTAATGAACGTTGATGTGTTTGCATGACGACTCTCCTTAAAAGATGAGAATTTTTCTCATTTCATTGCCATTTACTATAACGAGTTTTGGCAGGGGCGTCAAGCAGGAGTTTTAAAAAGTGGTTTTTACAAGTGAAGCAATGTTTCTAAATTGTTCTTATTGGGAAAATGAAAATTGTTTCACCAGTCTACCATTTTTAAACGTGGCAAAGATGGTGTAAACTTAAGGCCTGCGAGAAATGAAACGGAGGATCCTCATGAAAAAACGTGTCTTTGTCATTACCGGCGCGACCGGCACTGGCAAAACCACTGTCAGTGATTACTTACGGGATTATTATCACATGCCGAAGGTAATTACCCATACAACGCGCCCACCACGAAAGGGTGAGATTAACGGCGTTGATTACTATTTTGAAGATAATGCATCGTTTGATAAAAACCATTACTTGGAACAAGTTGAATACGCGGGTTACCGGTATGGCTCTTCAGAAGAAGGCCTGGAGGCAGGCTTTGAAAAGAACCCCTACCTGACCATTGTGCTTGATACGAAGGGTGCGGTCACGTATGCCGAAGAACTGGGCGACGAGGTGGTGATCATCTTTTTGACGGTCAGTCAGGATGAAGAACTGATTGACCGAATGACCCGGCGCGGTGACGATACGGTGATGTTGCAGGAACGACTGGACAGTCCAGAGTACCGGCGTGACCTCACACTGCCAGCGGCACTAGCCGATGTTGCCCACGTGATCGTGAATGATGATTTAGAATCAACGAAGCAAAAGATCGATGCTCTGGTAAGCACCATTATTGGCTAAACTAAATAAGCGTTAAAAATGATGGCTGCTGACCTAACCGAGGGATGGTGGCCATCTTTTTTTGTGATCAGAAAGGGCGTTTGCGCTGTTGTTTTATGAGAACATCTGGTAAACTGCTTAATAGTAATGATTACGCTTTTAAACGATAAAGGAGGCCGCTCATGGATACTGACGAGCAACGGGCTGTCGCGGTGTTACAACAGAACCATTTGAAGGTGACGAAACAACGCCGGACCTTATTGTCATGTTTATGTAAACAGCCGGACCACTACACAGATGTTACCCGACTAGACGCGTACATGCGGGATTATTATCCTGGGATGAGTCACGCGACCATCTACCGCAACATCAAAGAATTTGCGGACATTGGGCTAGTTGAACAGCAGATGGATGGCGATCAGGCACGGGTCAAGTTTCAGTGTGACTTTAGTAACCTGCACCACCACCACTTCATTTGCCGCAACTGCGGTAAGGTGACGGAAGTGAAAATGTGCCCAGAAAGTTTCTTTGAAGAACAGCTGCCCGGCGCTAAGATCGAGGGCCACCGGTTCGAAATGTACGGACTATGTGCGGACTGCGTTGCTGCCGAAGCGTAGCAAGAAAAGTTATTAAATTCCATCTAAAATTAGTCCCGTCAACGGGTTATGTTGGCGGGATTTGTTTATACTGAGAGCTTGAGAACGGGTCGTGACCGAAACCGACCACCAGGTAGTTAAGCCATTAATAATTGTCAATGAAAAAGGGAGTTAATTTATGGATCATCGAATTCCGCCGTTTGTCACCCCGGTTGCCGTGGTGTCCATCATTCTAGCGTTATCGGCAACAAACATCGTGGTCAACAAAGTGACCAATACCTCTGAGGGCTCCGCAGTGAGTCGAAAGGTCAGCAGCAGTAGCGTGGCCACCGATTCAACGGCAAAGTCCTCACAAAGTAAAAGCGAGGACACGTCAAAATCGAGTGATGACTCAACCAAGGTTAGCAGTGTGAGTTCCGACAGTGAGTCAACGGGTACAACGGCTAACAAGGAAAGTAGTGCAACAAAGACCAGTGAATCAACGGACAGCACTGCTAATTCAACGAGTGAAAGTACCGGATCGACGGGGAACGTGACGGGCAACACGAAGACAACAACGGGTGGCACAAACACCACGGGCACAACGACTGATAATACGACCACTGGCACAACAACGAACACACAAAATTAATCGCGTTAGGAGGCGAACAGATGCTAACACTACTCGACATGGCCAATCATTTTCTTGGTTACTTTAACGTCAATACAAAGCTAAAGGGACGCATTTACACTGTTTTAGGCCTAGTTGGCGATTGGTATTTGCTGTACATCGGGATTCGGTTTATTCAAAATGGCGGCTACCTCCGGGGCATCCTGCTCATTGCAGTCTTTTTATTCTTACTTTACTGTTCTGTGGTCAACGTGTTTTATTACTTCCTAAAACGGCGGTTTGCCCTCGATCCATCGGAGAAAATTGCCAAGGTGTTGGGTGATGAACGGTTGAAGGAACAAGAACATCAGCTGACAGATAACGAGCGCATGGGGCAGTTTGTCCCGTCAAGCGGCCTGTATGATCATAAACAGGTGGTTCCCACGAAGGTTGAAATTAACGGGACGGGCCATAAAAATCTCGCGACCATTGCCGCACAATTACAAGAGGTTAACTTGTTACCACAAGATTATGCTGGGCAAGATGACCAAGAAATTTTGGCAAAGGCTCGGGAAACGCATGAACCGGTTTTTGCTGTAGGTGCCGGGGTGCCGTTACCCTACTTTGATCTCCGGCAAGTCGACAGCCACTTCGTCGTTTATGCCGGCATGAACCAGATGACGGCCCTTCCAATTGGGCGAATCGCCCGGGTGGGGTTATCCGATGTGAAGGAAGCCAACCAACGTTTTCAGTTATTTATTGCGACCGCTGTGTTGCAGGGTGGCCCAGCAAAAACGGCTGGTCGATCGAGTGTCATTGAGGAGCGGTATCCTTACACCATCAAGGTGGACGTCGCTTTTAATGAACGTCATTAAAATGATCGTCAGGACACAAAATTAAAGCAATTTGAGTAAAATCGTGGGCGTGTCAGAGCTGGTCAGCTTTGACACGCCCACTTCGTTTGGACTAAACTTAATAAACGACCTTAAGAATTAACTCGTTTTTAAAACGGAGTGGGTCGAGATTATTTGAGGGTGAGGAACCGAGTATGTCAATGATTGAATTTCACGACGTCCAGAAGTACTATGGCGACTTCCATGCGTTAAAAGACATTAATTTAACGGTGGAAGCAGGGGAAACGGTTGTGCTCATCGGACCATCAGGGTCAGGTAAAAGTACGCTATCCCGGACGATTAATGGATTAGAACGGATTCAAAGCGGTCAATTGATCGTTAATGGTCAAGACTTGGCCGATCCGAAGACGGATATGAACCGAATTCGGAAAAACGTGGGGATGGTGTTCCAACACTTTAATTTGTACGAAAACAAAACGGTTTTGGAAAACATTATGTTAGCCCCCCGGATCGTGTTACACCGGGATGAAGCTGCAAATAAAAAGATGGCCATGGAGTTACTGGATGAAGTTGGCTTGGCAAGTAAGGCTAACAACATGCCATCCGCAATTTCTGGTGGTCAAGCACAGCGTGTTGCGATTGCCCGCTCGTTAGCGATGCAACCAAAGGCACTGATTTTTGATGAACCAACGTCCGCATTGGACCCAGAAATGATTGATGATGTGCTGGGTGTTATGAAGACCATTGCCAATGATTCAAGCATGACCATGTTGGTGGTGACGCACGAAATGGGCTTTGCTCGTGAAGTGGCTAACCGGGTTATCTTCATGGCGGACGGTCAAATTTTGGAAGACGATAATACGCAAGAATTCTTTGACCACCCGAAGGAAGAACGGGCGCGTCAATTCCTGAGCAAGATCATCAACCACTAACATTAGGGGAGGCAGTTTCATGAAGAAACGGTTTAAACTTGCGACCCTGTTGGCGGCGGTGGGCCTCTTAACAATCAGCTTAAGCGGCTGTGGTAAGTCGGTGGCTCAACAAGACATCTTACAGAACGATCGTAAGGCAAACACAATTACGTGGGGCGTTAAGGCGGACACAAAACTCTTTGGGTTAATGGATGTGAACGACAACCAGATCAAAGGGTTCGATGTGGACATGGCGAAACACATCACAAAGCACATTTTAGGTGACAAAGGGCAGGCAAAGTTCATTCAGGTAACATCACAGTCGCGGATTCCGTTATTAAAAAACGGGAATATCGATGCCATTATTGCGACGATGACGATTACACCGCAGCGTGAACAGGTTGTCGATTTTTCTAATTCATACTTTGATGCCGGGCAATCACTACTGGTGCCAAAGAACAGTAACATCAAGAGCGTCAAGGATCTGAACAAACCGGGGACGACGGTGCTGGGTGTGGTCGGTGCCAATTCCGTTCAAAACATCAAAAAGGTGGCCCCAAAGGCCCGGGTGTTGGAATTGCAGGACTACGCACAGGCGCTGACGTCATTAAAGGCTGGTCAAGGGGTTGCGTTGACAACTGATAACGGGATCCTGTACGGGATGGCCGTTCAAAACCCAGACTTCAAGGTCGTGGGGGGCACGTTTACGCGGGAACCCTATGGGATCGCTGTTAACAAAGGACAAAAGCCGTTTACCCGTGAGGTAAACAAGGCCATTAAGGAAATGGAAGCGGATGGCGAATACAACGCTTTGATCCATAAGTGGTTTGGTAACGTCCCTGGATTTAATTACAAGGAGCTGGAGCGATAATGATTAACATCATAACTAATCATTGGCAAGATCTGCTGACCGGCTTGGGATGGACGTTACTGTCCAGTGTCTTGGCCTTGTTCTTTAGTCTGGTAATCGGATCATTATTTGCCATTATGGAAGTGACGGAAAATAAGGTGGCCCGGACGATTGCCCGGATCTACATTGAAATTTTCCGGAACATTCCGTTGCTGGTCATCACGAGTTTCTTTTACCTCGTGATCCCAATTTACATTGTTAAAATTAACGGGTTTACTGCCGGGACGATTGGACTAACAATCTATACCTCAGCCTTCATTGCTGAAACGGTTCGGGCCGGGATTCAATCCGTGGATAGTGGTCAGATGGAAGGTGCCCGCGCAAACGGGCTGACGTTCTGGCAGGCCATGCAGTACGTGGTGTTACCACAAGCATTTCGGCTCGTGATTCCACCATTGGGGAACCAATTTGTTAACCTGGTCAAAAATTCGTCCGTTCTTGCCTTTGTGGCCGGTTTTGATTTGATGTACCAGGCCAACAACATTGCGTCCACGACGTTTGATACCATTAACAGTTACATGGTGGTCGGGGTTTTATACCTGATCATCACAATGCCAATTAGTTACTACATGCGTTACCTAGAGAAACGACTTGCATAGGAGGGAGTTAGCTGATGAAATCTTTTATTGATGCCTATTCATTGGTCAACCTGCGTTACCTCCTTGAGGGGTTATGGGTGACCATTGAAGTTTCTGTTTTATCCGTTATTTTTAGTTTTATCTTGGGCTCGATCCTAGGAATTATCCGGTACACGAAGATCAAGTACTTTTCTGCCATTGTCGGGTTTGTGATTGATTTGATTCGGAACTTACCGTTACTGTTGATCATTTTCTTCACGTATTTTGGCCTTCCCAACTTTGGGTTCAAGCCAGAGATCATCCCGGCAACGATCTTAGCGATGACAATTTTCGAGTCGACCATGTTGGCTGAAATTATTCGTTCAGGAATCATGGCGGTTCCGGTTGGCCAAATGGAAGGGGCCCGTGCAAACGGGTTAACCTACTGGCAGGCTATGTCAAAAATCATCTTGCCACAAGCCTATAAGAAGATGATTCCGGCGTTGATCAGTCAATTTATTTCGTTGATCAAGGATACGTCATTGGCCACGATCATTGTGTTGCCTGACTTGACGTTCCACGCGCAGATTATCTACGGGCAAAATGCCAATTACATCATTCCGATGTTCTTAGCGTTAGCAGTGATGTACTTCATCGTTTGTTACGGATTGTCATTGTTAGGAAACTACATCGACAGACGATTAGCCTAACCGGGTTAATCACGGTCATTCTGACAATAAAACAAAAACCAGCGATCGTTTATCCCCAATAAGGGAAAGACGATTGCTGGTTTTTATTTATTTGGGTGAAAACAATGGGCTTAGTCCACGCGGTATTGTTCAAACCGTTGTGCAGATTCATCCGTTAATTCCACCGTGATCTTGGTTCCTTCAGCAACGTAGTCCGTTTTCAACACGTTGGCCTTTTCATTCAGGAAGTTCAGGATCTGACCCTGATCAAACGGAATCAGTAACGTCACCGTTTGATAGTTTTGGAAGATCTGTTCGCGAATCATGGTGAGCAGTGCTTCTAACGACGCGTCATCGCGAGCTGAATAGATCAGCTGGTTGCCTTCCTGAACGGGGTACTTAGCGTCCGTCAGATCAGCCTTATTAAAGGCAATGACCATTGGGACTTCCTTGACGCCGATGGCCTCCAATGTGGCATTGGTGGTGGCCATCATGGCTTCACTGTTCGCATCTGCGTAATCGACCACTTGCACCAGCAGGTCAGCATTTGCCGCTTCGGCCAGGGTTGAACGGAAAGCCTCAACCAGGTTGTGGGGCAACTTGCTAACGAATCCAACCGTGTCAGACAGCAGGAATTGCTTTTGGTCAGGGAGCGTTATTTGACGAACACTGGTGTCCAATGTTGCAAACAACATGTTCTTTTCAAAAACCTGCTTTTCGTCGCTTGAGCCGTACTTACGAACCAAGCCGTTCATCGTTGTGGACTTACCAGCGTTGGTGTACCCCACAAGGGCAACCGTTGGGAGCCCGTTTTTTTCACGTTGGGTGCGTTGCGTATCCGCAGCCTTAGTGATGTCGGCAAGTTCTTCTTGTAAGTGCTTGATCTGGTTCTTGATCGTCCGGCGGTCCATTTCTAGCTGGGTTTCACCAGAACCACGGTTGGTGAAACTACCGCCACCTGCACCAGTTTGTTGGTCAAGGCGTTGGTTAACACTCGTGTGCAACCGTGGCAATTGGTACTGCAACTGAGCAATTTGAACCTGCAACTTGGCCTCGCGGGTTTGGGCCCGGTTGGCGAAAATGTCTAAAATGAGGGCCGTCCGGTCGAGCACCGTTGCATGGGTGGTCGTTTCAATGTTACGAATTTGGGAGGCGGTTAATTCATCGTTTGTCACGATTGTGGTGAAGTCTTCACTCGCCACAATTTCTGCAAGTTCGGCCACTTTCCCTTTACCAAAGTAAGTTCCGGGATGGGGCCGTTCTAAGTTTTGGCGAACTTCTTCGCCGACGACCATGTTATTAGCGGCAACCAGGTTGGCTAATTCTTCCATGGCGTATTCAAAGTTAGGATCACCGGTGTTTAAGCCAGCAATAATGACTGATTGTGGGATTTGTTTTGTTTCGTCCACAGTAAGACCTCGTTTCTAAGCCAAGGCTTATTAATAGTGTAAGTATAGCATGAAACCCGGTAATTAGTGGGCGCCGGTCTTTTGAACGCGGGTTAAGGTCACCGTCATTAATGAGTCGGCTCCCTGATTAGTTAAAATTAAAAATGAGAAAACAAAAGAAAAATTGGCCAAGATGAACGTCAATTAAGAAAAATGAGAACGGTTTACATTGAAAATTGGGTGGTGTTCACAAAAAATCGTTATCGACAAAAACGCGATTAAACTAGTGAAGAAAGCGCACACATTCAAGAAGGTTCACAATTATTAATAAAAAATGGGAGAAGTTTCGTTGACATTCATCAAATTCTCATCTAAGATACGTTTATGCTTTTCAAGTGATCGATGGAGGGCGACAAATGTTGCTGGGGTGACATAAAAAGGAGTTGGCGGAATGAAATTACGAAAGATAATGGTGCTTGGTGCTGTTGCGGCCCTGTCAGTCATCACGTTAGCCGCGTGTGGGAATAAAAACAGTGCTTCATCACACAAAGGGGTCCTGAATTTAGGCGTTAGCGCTGAAATGCCAGGACTGGACACATCAAAGGTGACGGACAACACGTCATTAACGGCATTAGCGAACACGCAGGAAGGGTTGTACCGGACAGAAAAAGATTCAAAGCCGGTGCCAGCCTTAGCCACAAAGACGACGGAATCAAAGGACGGGTTACACTGGACGTTTACGTTGCGAAAAGGGACTAAATGGTCCAATGGTGATCCAGTTACGGCAAAAGACTTCGTTTATTCCTGGCAACGGACAAATAATCCGAAGACAGGGTCACAATATGCTTACCTTTTTGAAGGTGTGAAGAATGCGACAGCCATTCAAAACGGTAAAGCAGATGTGAAGTCACTGGGGATCAAAGCCGTGGGTGACAACAAACTTGAAGTGACACTGGAAAAGCCAATTCCTTACTTTAAGTTGTTACTCGGGTTCCCGATTTTCTTCCCACAAGATCAAAAAGTGGTTGAAAAGTATGGTTCTGAATATGGAATGAAAGCCACTAACCAAGTGTACAACGGGCCCTTCAAGGTTGAAGATTGGACCGGGACAAACACAAAGTGGAAGTGGGTTAAGAACGACGATTACTGGGACAAGTCAGCTGTGAAGACAAACACGATCAACTGGCAAGTCGTTAAGGAAAGTAACACTGCGTTGAACCTTTACAACTCTGGTAAGATCGATATGACCGGGTTAACGGGCTCACAGGTTGCAAACTACAAGAACGACAAGAGTTACAAGTACTACCAAGGTTCCACCTCGACTTACATGGAACTAAATGAAGCAAAGGTTCCTGCCTTCAAGAACGAAAAGATTCGTCAAGCATTGTCATTAGCAGTTGACCGGAAACAAATGGTTGATAACGTTCTCCAGGATGGTTCACAACCCGCAACCGGCTTGATTCCATCAAAGCTTGCCAAGAACCCGAAGACGGGTGCTGACTTCGCTAAGGATGCAGAAGTTCCTGGCACAACAGACTACGACATGACAAAGGCTAAACAGTTACTGAAGGAAGGGGAAAAGGAAGCTGGGATCAGCAGCCTGAGCTTTACGTTGTTAGCGGATGATACAAGTACTGCAAAGCAAAGTTCCGAATTCTTACAGTCACAATTTGAAAAGTTACCAGGTGTGAAGGTTTCACTCCAAAACGTGCCATTTAAGAACCGGTTGGCGAAGTCCTCAAGTGGTGATTTCGATGCTGTTATCACACTGTGGGGCGCTGACTACAACGACCCATACACGTACTCATCACTGTACATGTCAGATAATTCCCAAAACAACGGGAAGTGGTCCAATGCTTCTTACGACGAAAATGTTAAGAAGTCTGCTGACCAAGACGCCGGCAACAAGCAAGCCCGTTACAACGACTTGGTTAACGCTGAAAAGACGTTAACACAAAGTGCTGGTGTGATCCCGCTCTACTGGGGGACTGCAAGTGGCTCTGGTCCAATGCTTCAAAAGAGCTACGTCAAGGGGCTGATCTACAACTCAGCTGGTGTCAACTTCGACTACAAGTACGTTGATGTGAAGTAAATAATTCAGTTATCAAGGGCCATGAAGAGTTAAAAAACGTGAGGAAAACCACTTCATTCTGGTTTCTCCCCACGTTTTGTTTTAAGATAAACATTAAATAACTTGCCAGCAAATTCTCATTTGTTGGTAAGCCAGCAATTATTTATTGGTCGTTACTTTAGATTGTGAATGTGAGGAAGTAAGTTTATGGCAAAATACCTACTCAAGCGTCTGTTTTACCTCCTCCTAACGCTATTTCTGATCGCAACCATCACGTTCTTCATGATGAAGCTGCTGCCGGGGACACCGTTAAGTAATGAGTCGAAACTCTCGCATGCACAGATTCAAATGATTTATCACACGTACGGGTTGGATAAACCAGTGTGGCAACAATACCTGATCTATCTAGGTGGGATGCTTCACGGAAACTTCGGGTTGTCCTTCCAATTTGATAACCAACCCGTTTCGTACCTATTGGCAACACGGATGCCAGCTTCCTTCCAATTGGGTCTTCAAGCCATGATTCTTGGGGTTCTTCTAGGAATCATTGTCGGTGGGATCGCCGCAATTCGGCGGAACACATGGGTTGATGGGACGATGACCATCATCTCAATTTTGATGATTTCCATTCCCAGTTTCGTGTTAGCAATCTTGTTACAGTACTACTTAGGATTAAAGGCTGGCGCCTTTCCGGTGGCCGGCTGGGGTAATTTTGCCTACACGATCTTACCAACGATTGCACTGGCAGGGTCGCCGTTTGCAACGACAGCCCGGTTTATCCGAACTGAAATGGTCGATGTTATGAGTTCGGATTACATTGAACTCGCAAAGGCCAAGGGGTTAACGAAGACCGGCGTGGTTTATCACCATGCGTTGCGGAATTCACTGATTCCGCTGATCACATTGATTGGACCACTGACCGTTAACTTGATGACTGGCTCACTGGTTGTTGAAAACATCTTTGCGATTCCTGGGATCGGGGAACAATTCGTTAAGTCAATTACGACTAACGACTACCCAACCATCATGGGAATTACGATGATGTACTCCGTCTTACTGGTCGTTGTCTTACTGATTACTGACATTGTGTACGGTATTGTTGATCCACGGATCCGGTTGCAAGGAGGGCAAAGTTAATGGCTGATAACATAAACGTTCCAAACGATGCCTTCGAACCACTGGGTAACGAAGAGCACCTGGATAATGAAAAAATCGCCGCACCGTCCTTAACGTTTACACAGGATGCTTGGCGCCGGTTAAAGAAAAATAAGATTGCGTTTGTTGCGATGTGGATTCTGGTTGCGGTGTTTGCGTTAGCATTGATCGGACCACTCGTTTCACCACATAACCCAAACAACGCGCAACCCGCTTACACGAATTTGCCACCGAAGATTCCCGGCGTGCACATTCCCGGATTGGACGGGACTAAAAGCGTGGATGGTGGCCGTGTGGACGCTTATGCGACCCAGCACGTGCCATCCGGGAAGTACTGGATCTTAGGAACCGACTATCTTGGGCGTGACTTGTTATCCCGGATCATTTCCGGGACCCGCGTGTCACTAGCAGTTGCCCTCATCGCGACGCTGGTGGACCTGACGGTTGGGATCGGGTACGGGCTGCTCTCGGGGTGGCGCGGTGGCCGGACGGACATGATCATGCAACGGATCATTGAAATCTTGTCATCCGTTCCTAACTTGGTCTACATGATCTTACTGTTGGTGGTGATGAAGGGGTCGCTCCTGTCGATCTCACTAGCCATTGCCATCTCAAGTTGGACCACCATGGCACGGTTGATTCGGGCGGAAACCTTGACGCTAAAGAGCCAAGAGTACATCTTATCCGCACGGACACTGGGTGAGAGTTCATGGAAGATTGCCTGGAAACACCTGATTCCAAACATGAGCTCTGTCATTATCATTCAAACGATGTTTACAATTCCAAGTGCCATCTTCTTCGAAGCATTCCTTTCCTACATTGGGATCGGGATTCAACCACCAACGGCCTCACTGGGGACGTTGATCTCTGATGGTCAAAAGAACTTCCAGTTCTTGCCGTACCAGATGTGGTACCCAGCTGTTGTGCTGATGATCATCATGATTTGTTTCAACTTGTTTGCTGACGGCCTGCGGGACGCCTTTGACCCACGTTCAAGAAAGTAGGTGAAGTTCATCGTGGAAAAGCTTGAAAATGATAATTTAATTGAAGTAAAGAACCTCCGCATTAACTTCAACACTTATGCTGGAACGGTTAAAGCCATCCGGGACGTCTCCTTTAACCTGAAAAAGGGGGAGACACTGGCCATTGTTGGTGAATCTGGATCCGGGAAGTCCGTTACGACCCGTTCACTCATGGGCTTAAACGCGGAAAACGCAGAAGTCGCTGGCGGCGAGATCCTGTTTCATGGTGAAGATGTTCTGAAAAAGTCCGAAAAGGAAATGCAGGAGATTCGTGGTAAGGACATCGCGATGATCTTTCAAGATCCAATGACATCGCTTGACCCAACCATGAAGATTGGCCGGCAAATTGCGGAACCACTGCGGATCCATAACCACGTTTCCCGTGAAAAGGCCATGGAACAAGCATTAGAAATGCTGAAACTGGTCGGGATCACGGATGCTGAGCACCGGATCAACGATTATCCGCACCAGTTTTCTGGGGGGATGCGTCAGCGGATCGTGATTGCAATCGCCCTGATTTGTTACCCAGAGGTGCTGATTGCGGATGAACCAACCACCGCGTTGGACGTGACGATTCAGGCACAAATTCTGAAATTAATGAAGGAACTCCAGGAAAAAATCAGCACGTCGATCATCTTCATTACCCATGACCTTGGTGTTGTGGCCGGGATGGCTGACCGGATCGCCGTTATGTATGCTGGTAAAATTGTGGAGTATGGGACGGTTGACGAGATCTTCTACAACCCCCAACACCCGTATACTTGGGGACTATTAAACTCCATGCCGACGTTGGACACGCAAAGTGGAGATCTGTCTGCCATTCCTGGGACCCCACCAGACTTGCTGGATCCACCAACTGGTGATGCGTTTGCGGCCAGAAACCCATACGCATTGAAAATTGATGCTGAACAGGAACCACCATTCTTCGAGGTCTCACCAACGCACTTTGCGGCAACGTGGCTGTTAGATCCACGGGCGCCAAAGGTGACACCGCCGGCAGCCATTGCCAAACGCCAAGCGCAGTGGGTTAACATGCACAACGACGCCGGTGAATTGGTTCGGCCACAAACACCTGTGACAACCGCACCAAACGTTGATGACGACGATCGCGAATAGAAAGGGGGACGTCAGCATGGATTACACGAATCGAAAAAAGATTCTTCAAGTGAAGCACTTAAAACAGTATTTCAATGTCGGCCGGCGTGATGAAGTTCACGCTGTCGATGACGTTTCCTTTGATGTTTATGAGGGTGAAACGTTTGGACTTGTCGGGGAATCTGGGTCAGGGAAGACCACGACAGGCCGTGCCATCATTCACCTGTACGACCCAACGTCAGGTGAGGTGTTGTTCAATGACCAAGATGTGGCGAAAATTAAGGATCGAAAGGCGCAACTGGAATTTCGGAAAGAAATGCAGATGATCTTTCAAGATCCGTATGCCTCATTGAACCCGCGGATGAAGGTCAAGGACATTGTCGCTGAGGGGATCGACATCCATCACTTAGCGAAAAATGATGCGGAGCGGTCACAAATGGTTGAAGACCTGCTGGAAACGGTGGGGTTGAATAAGGACCACTCAAGTCGCTACCCCCACGAGTTTTCAGGTGGGCAACGGCAACGGATCGGGATTGCCCGGGCCTTGGCCGTGAAACCTGAGTTTATCATTGCTGATGAACCGATTTCCGCGTTGGATGTTTCCATCCAGGCTCAGGTGGTCAACCTGATGAAAGAATTACAAATTAAACAGAACTTGACGTATCTGTTTATCGCCCATGATTTGTCGATGGTGAAGTACATTTCTGACCGGATCGGGGTCATGCACTACGGTCGGATGCTTGAAATTGGGCCAGCCGATGAAGTGTACACAAAGCCATTACACGATTACACGACGAGTCTCTTGTCAGCGGTTCCCGTTCCTGATCCAGAGATTGAACGGGCCCGGACGGAGCTCACGTACGAACCGACGCTTGAGGGTGATGATAAACCACGGCGCATGGTTGAAATCACACCGCACCACTTTGTGCGGGCTGCTGATGACGAAATTCCTATGTACCAAGAACGCGCCCGTCAGGCGGGGTTGACCCTGTTATAAATTAAATCAGTACTACAAAAACCGCCTTCTGCTAGCCATAACAGAAGGCGGTTTTTACGGGGTGAATTCTTTAGGAGTTTGTTAATGTGAACGATAGATAAGTTGCTGTTATCTATGGTTATTAGAATACAGGGGAAAGCTTAACCGAACCTCAAAATAAAATAATGAATTATTAAGGCCGATATTTAGGATCGTTATTGTGTTGACAGCGAGGAAGAGAAGCACTATGATATGGCTCACATTCAAGTTGATAGGTGAGGTGCATGAGATGAAAGATGTCATTACTTATTTAGCGCAACATGTGGATAACGACGAACTCCTGGGCCAATTGGTTCGTGATATCGTGACGTTTGAAGCGCGCAACCAGCAACCAGACGTGAAGCAACTGACAAACAACATTAATCAAGTGGCCCGGCGGTTTGTCGCTGGCAGTGAACAAGAGCAAGATTTGACCCACGTTCACCGTGACCCAAAGTTAGCGGCGTTGAGTCAGCTATTGACCACACAACGTGAACCGGTGCAGGTCACTAACGGCCAGCCGTTGCTTGGGGCACCACGATACACAACTGAACAAAATTAAGCCCGTTAGAAGTGCAACCAAAATCATGGTTGCACTTTTTTTAGTTTCTTAGTTGTTTTAAAAACAGTTGCAATTAAAACGTAAAGCTTTATACTAAGGGTACTTCATGTGGAGGTGACAAAATGGAAACAACGAATGAACGGACACTAGCTGCAACCATTCACCGGTTGGCGGCCTGGCAGACAGCAACGATGAACAGGTATTTGCGGACGTTGGCGCTCAATAATGATCAGGCAAACGTGATTCATTACGTGGGTGCCCATCCGGGGGTCAACCAGCGGACGGTTGCCGACCTATTAAGCCGTAACGTTGCCAGTATGACAAATTTATTGAAATCACTGGAAGGCAAGGATCTATTAGAACGGCGATTTGAGGGGACAGATGAACGGACCAAACACCTGTACCTAACGCCACACGGCCAAACGGTTGATCAAGAAATCACCCGGGGGTTTGGAACGCTTAATCAGCGGGTAGACGGCGCACTAACGGATGCCCAACGAGAAGCCGCCTTAAACGCACTGGACCAGCTTGTCACCACACTATTACCATCGGATAAAGGAGACCTTTAATCATGACGTTAACCGCACAACAAATGACAGCAACAGAAAATGAACTTCAGGAAAACTTTCAGCGGGCTGGGTTGACCGTGGCCCAGGTCACCGAAGAACTGGGAATCAGTACCGTTAAACTGGGGCACATCATGCACCTGACCCAGCGGTCTTACGAAGATATTTGGATCATGCGTAACTACTTGTTGAAAAAGGTTGCTGAGAATGGCGCAACACCTGTGCCCTTCACGGCGTTAAACGGTGATTGGCACCGGCACTGGTTCTTAAACAGCGCGCTAATTGACGCGGGCAAAATGACTGCTGGTGATTTTTAACGCGGTGCAAAAAGACATCATGCCATCCTGGAGTTGATCCAGGGGGCATGATGTCTTTTAATTAGTCAATGTCAGTTAATTTATCGGTATAAACAACGTCAACGTGGTCATCGCTAATGACGAGCTTGGTGACACTCCCATTTCGTGGGCCTGGTTGGGCCGGTAACGTGGTTGAGAAGTGATCGAGGACATGGCGGATGTACGTGCCGTGGGTGACCACAAGCACGTTATCGCCATCGTGATGCTGGTCACGCAAAAGGGTGATTCCATCTTGGATGCGGGTCCAGACGTCAGCGTAAGTTTCGGCATGATGGTACTGGTCAGCTTCGGCCACGATGTTAGTGGCTTTTTCCAGGCCGTACTTGGCAATTAACGCGTTGTAGGAGTCACCGCCCAGTGGCGAACCGATCTGGTGCCACATCAGCATGTCGTCGTAGCCTTCCCAAAAGCCAAAGAATTGTTCACGAAATTCAAACCGTGGTGTTGGGTCGGTGAGGGCAACGGGATTTTCAGCCAAAATGAGGCGTCCAGTAGCTTGGGTACGGGCTAAGTCACTGGAGTAAGCAGCATCAAAAGGCACGTGGGCCAATAATTCACCGGCATGGTGCCCATCATTAACACCCTTCGCTGTTAGCGGCGCGTCTGACCAGCCCTGCATCCGGTGGTATAAGTTAAGGTAGGTTTGCCCGTGGCGAACCATGTAAACGTTAAATGACATGAAACCCTCCGTGTAAAGTTGTTACCCCTATCATAGCAAATTCACCAGCAATCAACCAATTGAGTTTAGTTGTGAGTTACGGTTCGTAGAAATGGTTGCTGTGTCGTTGCACGTAGCGGACTGCGCCCATGATAAAACCGGGAACGATCCCAATGAGGGCGACAGCGAGGAAAATCCACGCAAAGTGTGCCTGCACAAATGGTAAACGACCAAAGTAATACCCCAGAACGCTGCCGACGGTTACCCACAAAGCCACACCAATAACGTTCAGGACGGCAAAGCGGCGTTCATTCATTTTGGTGGAGCCGGCTAAGAGTGGGACAAATGTTCTTATTAATGGAACAAACCGGCCAAAAATAACGGCGCGGCCACCATAACGTTTAAAGAAGGCTTGTCCACGCACAAGACCGCCATGAAGATGACGTTCGATGAATTTAAAGTGAAGAAGCCACATTCCGATGCGGAAGTTCAGCGTGTCGCCCAAAACGGCCGCAAAAAAGAAGATTGGAATGAGGACCTTGATATCGAGGCTGGTTTGGGTAGCCGCGGCAATGGCACTGGTGACAAAGATAAGTGATTCACCAGGAAGCCACGGGAAAACAACCAGCCCGGTTTCAGCGAAGATGAGTAAAAATAGTGTGACGTAACTCCAGTTTCCTAGCCAGGAAAAAAGTGGCACAACGTAATCCTGGAGATGACTGATGATGTGGATGAGTTGATCCATAGCATGACCTCCCGCACTTTCTGACTCCTAGTTTAAGCATCTAAGGCCAGAATAGCGACTGCTAGGCTCGGCCTTTGTTAAAATTTATGACTTCCAAATGGTTTTGCGACGTGAAGCACTGTTGTTTTACTCTCAGACTTAAATGGGCTATAATATTTTGTGCGATTTTTTACAATTATAGTTAATAAAACCATGGCAATCATGGGATGAAAAACAAAATGACGACGAAAAAACGGGGACAAACAAATGGCAGACTCAATTCAGCAGCAAGAACAAACACATTTAGATGCTGTCGTCGAGAAGGTCAAAACGGCAGAGCAGGTTGCAAGTGAAGACATTGCAACGGCAGCACGTGACACCAAGGACATTGAACGGGCCTTTGGTGAAGTCCATCTGAACACGGGGAGCTATGAAGGGATGACCGATACGGCCATGTCATTGCGGGCCCAGCAACAAATGCTGGATGAACGGCAAAATAGCTGGCAACACGCGACGGAACGGTTAGACGTGTTGCAAAAGCTCGAAAAGACACCATATTTTGCCCGGATCGACTTCCAGGAAGACTTGGATCATGCGCCAGAAACGATCTACATCGGGTTAGGCTCGTTTGCGGACTCACCGGATCACTTTTTGATTTATGACTGGCGGGCGCCAATTTCTTCAATTTACTATGATGGTGGATTGGGGGACATCACCTACCAAACGCCGGATGGTCCCCAAACGGTGGATGTGCAGCTCAAAAGGCAGTTTCAAATTAAAGACGGCGTGATCGTTACGCTGTTTGACACGGATGAAGTTGTTGGTGATCAAATGCTGATGGAGGCGTTGGGCAATTCGTCCGACACCAAGATGAAGAGCATCGTAACGACCATTCAAAAGGAACAAAACCAGATCATTCGGGACACGGCCTCTGATTTACTGTTTGTTCAGGGGGCCGCTGGTTCCGGGAAAACGGCAGCTGTCTTACAACGGGTTGCGTGGTTACTGTACCGGTACCGGGGCAATTTAACGTCCGGTCAGGTTGTCCTGTTTTCGCCGAACCAGTTGTTCAATGATTACATTAACCAGGTGCTGCCAGAACTTGGCGAGCAAAACATGGTTCAAATGACGTATCTACAGTACACAAATCGGCGGCTTCCAAAGATTCAGGTCGAAACGTTGCAACAGCGGTTTGACGCCACGACAAATGATCAGTTTAAGGCGGTCAATGCCCTGAAAGGGAGTCTGGCGTACTTTGATGTGGTCACGAAATACGCGAACCACCTTGAACAAGCCGATATGCGCTTCCGAGACATTAAGTTCCGTGACCAAGTCTTCATTAGTAAGGAACAAATTGCGGAAATTTACTATTCATTTAATGAAAACTATCATTTAGGAAACCGGTTATCTGCTACGCGTGAAGAGTTGATTCGCTTGTTGAACCGGCGAATTAGCACGGAGATGCGGGATAAGTGGGTGGAAGACGCCGTTCAAAATTTAACGCGTGAAGAAATGGATACCATGTTTGGTGACCAGCCGCGGGAGTTTGATAGTCAGGAAAAGGAATACCGTTTCCTTGCCCGGCAAATTGTGATGAAGGCGTTTAAACCGGTCCAACTGGCCATTACGCGTAGCCGGTACCTAAACATCAACGCGCAGTATGCCCACTTCATGCGGAACGTGCCAAATTACTTAAGTCTGGCTGACGCCCACGTGACACCAGAACAGTGGCAGGCGAGCGTTGATGCAACGTTGAGTGGTTACCGTAACCATCAGTTGTCACTTGCAGATACGTCGGCGTACCTCTATTTGTATGACATGATGACCGGGAAAAAGGGTGAAAAGGAGATTCGCTTTGTCTTTATTGATGAAGTTCAGGACTACTCCGCGTTCCAACTTGCCTTTTTGAAGTTTAGTTTCCCACGGGCAAAGTTCACGCTGCTTGGCGACTTGAACCAGGCCATCTTTACCCAGGAGAACAGCCGGACATTATTAAGTGAGCTGTCCACGATGTTTGATCCAGAGAAAACAAACGTCGTTCAACTGACCAAGTCGTACCGGTCAACGCAAGAAATTACGGACTTTACCAAAGACCTTCTGGTGGACGGTGAGCAAATTACCGCGTTTAACCGTGACGGTGACCGGCCAACGGTGTTGGTTACGGAAGATGACAACGCGTTGTACGCGCGGTTAGAACAGCAATTAGCAATCAATGAGCAACAGGGAGAAACAACCGCGATCATCGGCAAGACGTTTGCGGAGTGTGAAGCGGTGGCTGACCGGCTAAAGGCCGACGGTGTTCACGCGACCCTGATCCGGACGGAAAACCAACGGCTTGTGCCGGGCACGCTGATCATTCCAGCTTACTTAGCTAAGGGGTTGGAATTCGACGCAATCATCGTTTGGAACGCGTCGGCAGCGGTGTACCATGATGAAAGTGAACGGCAGTTGCTGTACACAATTTGTTCACGGGCGATGCACCAGTTAACGATCTTAGCAAGCGGGCAATTAACGCCGCTGATGGATCGTGTTGATCCAGCACTTTATGTCATGGAACATGAATAGATTTTAATCTGAAAACGTCCAGACCACCCGTGATCATCACGTGGTGGTCCGGGCGTTTTTTACTGTTGTGAATACGACCACAATTCACGACGGTATGCTATACTTTAGAGGATTTTTGAAGAAAACGTGGTGAGAACATAATGGAAGAAAAATTGGGTAACTACGATGGGTTTGAACGGAATCGGTGGCGTGATCTATCCGACACAACAACGGTTGGGCTTGAACCCGCTGATTTAAAACGAATTCAATCACTGAACGACCGAATTTCGTTAGCGGACGTGGAGGAAATCTACATGCCGCTAGTTCACTACATTTTAATGAAATACCATGAGTTCCAACAGGCCAACGAAAATCGGAGTCACTTTCTTCAGATTCCAAGTTCGAAGCCGCCGTTTATCATGGGGATCGCTGGGTCTGTCGCGGTGGGGAAATCCACAACAGCCCGGCTCTTAGCCCTCATGTTGAATCATTTGTATCCGGAACTAAAGGTTCAGCAAATCACGACAGATGGGTTCCTGTATCCAAATGACGTTTTGGCTGAAAAGGGGCTTACTGAAGACAAAGGCTTTCCTGAAAGCTATGACATGCAAAAACTGATCCGGTTTTTAAACGATGTTAAACGGGCACAACCGCGGGTCAAGGCGCCAAAGTATTCTCATCAGGTGTATGACGTCATCCCGGGTGAATATGATGTGGTGGACCAACCAGACATCCTGATCGTTGAAGGGATCAACGTACTCCAGCTACCCTCAACGGCGGAAATTTTCGTGAGTGATTTCTTTGATTTCTCGCTGTATGTTGACGCTGCGCCACAGCTCATTGAGCACTGGTACTTGGAACGCTTTAACCTGTTGTTAAATTCAGCGTTTAACGATGAAACAAACTATTACCACGAATTGGCAACGGAGCCACGTGAAGAGGCCTTTTTGTACGCCCGCCAGGTGTGGGATAGTGTGAACTTGAGAAACTTAAACGAATACATCTTACCAACAAGAAGCCGTGCAAACGTGATCTTGCATAAAACGAACCACCATGTGATTGATAAGGTGTACTTGAGACAATATTAAGAGCGTGAACGGGCCCGATTAGGCTCAGTCATTTAACCCCAAAGCACCCCTTATGGATGAACTTTATCCATGAGGGGTGCTTTGGGGTTAAATGAGGAGGGCCTGGGCCCGTTCACGTGTTTAGGACAGGTCAGAAAATGTGACCAGCGTGACGTGCCTTTTATCAATGAAGGGATTGAGGGGATTTTGTGTTACAGAAAGAGGGCCTGGGCCCGTTCACGCGTTTGTGGTAGCCTCGAAAATGTGACCAGCATAACGGGAAGCACTTTTTTTCCTTAATTACAGGTTTACAAACCGGAACATCCCGCGAATTGGTTACGTTTAGCGGTTAGATTTGGTATGATTGATGGATATTTTAGGAAAAGGGGGCGGTTAGGATGACAACACAAACACGGGTGATGACGAAGCGACGGTTCAGTTGGCCGTTATTTCTAAGTCCGTTTATTTCACGGCTGGGGGATGCATTGTACATCTTCGGGTTAAACTGGTTCATTGTGAAAGCGACCGGAACGGCGTCAATGCTGGGGGTTGTTCAAGGGATTGGGGGCCTGGTCTTGGTTCTCGCTGATTTACTGGCGGGTCCGTTAGTCGACAGTACCAACCGGAAGATGGTCATGCTGTGGTCGGACATCATCAGTTTTGTGGCGTGTCTGCTGATGGCGCTAATTGTGGATGTTAATCACCCCATCTTTTATCAATTGGTGTTACTGACCGCCATCTTGGACATTGGCTTAGGCTTTAACTTTCCGGCGGCTAAGGCGATGGTGCCGGAAATGATTGAGGAACCAGCCCTACAACGGTTTAACGCCATTTCGAACACGTCATTGAACCTAGCAGATATTGCTGCGCCGTTGTTAGGGGGCGCATTACTGGCCGTTTCGTGGATCGACTTTCGTGAATTTTTATTGATCAACGCAGGCTCGTTTTTGCTATCGTTACTACTATTATTTGGGATTCGTTATCAGTACACACCGACGACCACAACGCGACTGTCAATCTGGACCAGCCTACAAAGCGGGTTTAAGTACGTGATGGCTAAGCCGGTTTTGGTCAAAATGGTCGTGATTGATAGTGTCATTAACATTTTTTTTGCCGCTTTTAACCTCCTGCTACCATATGATGTCAAAAATTATTTTGGTGGTGATGAGCATCTATACAGCTACTTAATGGCCGTAATGGCAATTGGGGGGATGATTGGTGGCCTTAGTTTGGTTCGTGCTAAACGGGCTCGGACACTCCCACGGATCGAACGGGACATTTACATTCTGAGCGCTGTTATGCTCGTTGCTGGGGTGTGGCGTCCCTACCCAGTTTTGTTAACGGTCACTGCAATCTATGGATTTTTGATTTCACGAATCGGGGTGGGGCTGTTTACCCTCGTTCAAAATGAAACAGATGTGGCGTTTTTAGGGCGTGTTTTTGGGATTTGGTTCATTTCCGTCGACTTTATGCACCCGGTTGGGAACTTTATTTTCGGATTTATCATTGATTGGCTAAAAGATGGGACATTTCTTTTAATGGGGATTCTATTGCTAGTCAGCCTTTTATTGGTTGATCGTTTGTTTAGAAAATGGACAAATTAGTTATTGATTTAAAAGCTTAGCAACCGCGCAGATTGGCGGTTGCTAAGCTTTTTAAATTGTTACCAATTGAATTGAAAACGCCCTGAAAACGGGAGTGGATCACCAGTTTCAGTCGCTAGGCCAGCGCAGCCAAATATTACAGAATGTTGCAAAAAAATGCTTATGTAACAAAAATCCAAAAAAATGTAATGCTGACGGTATTTTTCTGTTATTTACACGCTGTATAGTGAACATCGTTGAGTTACAAAGATACACATTCACCTGAATCATTAGGTGAGCAAATAGCCCTGTGAACGATATCGTTCACTAAAAAATTAGGAGTGTAATTTACTTTATGAAGATCAAAAAAGCCGTTTTATCTACCATTAGTGCTGGTGCATTATTATCAGTTGGGACTACAATTGCAAATGCCGATACAACTGTTACCGTTAAGAGCGGCGACACAGTGTCACAATTGGCTGCTGACCACAACACGACGATCGATGCTGTTGTCAACGCAAACCACTTGCAAAACGGTGGTAGCTTAATCTTTGTTGACCAATCATTAGTAATGCCAGACGCAAACGGTTCAGCTACAACGACAACACCTGCAGCTGCAACGCAAACTGCTCCTGTCGCTGCTGCAATAACGACTACGACAACTACTACTCAGGCCGCAACATCAACGCCTGCAGCTGCAATGACAGACACAACTACAGCACCTGCTGCAGCTTCATCATCTGATTCAGCTGCCCAAGCTTACATCGCTGCCCGTGAATCAGGTGGTTCATACACGGCCCAAAACGGTCAATACTACGGTAAGTACCAATTGAGCATGGACAAGTTGGGTGGCGACCTTTCAGCCGCTCACCAAGAAGCAGTGGCTACACAGTACGCTACTTCACGTTACGGTTCATGGTCAGCAGCTCAAAGCTTCTGGCAATCTAACGGTTGGTGGTAGACAACCTGGCTTCGGCCACACATTAAGTTGATTAATCCAAACACCGTCACAATTCGTTGTGACGGTGTTTTTTTGCGTAAATGGACCAATTTGTGCGGGAGATAAATAGATTTGAGTGAGATAATGATTGAAACGATGCCTATACCAATATTGAATTTAACGCTTTTTAATTGTCGATTAAACAATTTTTAAGGATAAAATAATGAGAAAGTGCAACCGGCTGTCATTGGCTATACCAATTGAAATGAATTGCTGTCAAATCAGCGTTTTAACAAATTATTACTCAAACCAATCTTCATTGCTTTCTCATCTAATCGCCACGTTTATTACCAAATTATTGTTGCCGAAAGCATGAACAATCGCTATTGTTGCTGACATAGACCAAAGTTAAAAACCGACGAAACAATTCGTTGTGAGTAAAAAGGACGATGAAGAAAATGTTTGATCAAATTGATGAATTAGCCGTAAACGGCGTTCGAATGTTAAGCCTCGATGCTATTAATGCAGCAAAGTCAGGGCACCCGGGATTGCCCTTAGGAGTGGCGCCACTTGCGTATGTTTTGTGGTCACGCCACATGACGGTTAATCCGCGAGATTCACACTGGTTTAATCGCGATCGGTTTGTCCTGTCCGCGGGTCATGGGTCAGCCATGCTTTACAGCTTACTTCACCTTAGTGGCTACCAGTTAACGGTTGAAGACCTACAGCATTTCCGCCAGTTAGGAAGCCGGACGCCGGGTCATCCAGAGTATGGGTGGACTGATGGCGTTGAGGCAACAACGGGTCCATTAGGCCAGGGCCTCGGAATGGCCGTTGGGATGGCCATGGCAGAACGACATGTTGCCGCGCGGTATAACCGACCAGGGTTTAAGGTGGTTGACCACCGGACCTACGTTGTCGTTGGTGATGGGGATCTGATGGAAGGAATCTCCCACGAAGCCGCTAGTTTGGCCGGTCAGCTTCAGCTCAATAAGTTGATTGTTTTGTATGATTCAAACGATGTGTCGTTGGATGGGCCGCTAAGCAACGCGTGTCAGGATAACGTTCAGAAACGGTTTGAAAGCTATGGCTGGGCCTATCAACGGGTTGAAGATGGCACAGACCTTGAGGCCATTGACGCGGCCATTGACGCGGCCAAGGACGAAGAACAACGGCCAACGTTAATTGAAGTCAAAACGGTCATTGGGGCCGGCTCACCGCAAGCAGGTACCAATAAAGTGCACGGCGCCCCCCTTAGTGAGGAAGCACTGGCAGCAACAAAGGCAGCATATCAGTGGTCATACGAACCATTTAAAGTGCCAGGGACTGTGTATGAACGGTTTGCCAAGACGATCGGTCAACGTGGCAGTGATGCAGAACGGGCCTGGAATAAGCTCATGGTTGCCTACGAAGAACAATGCCCGGCGTTGGCAAGCGCGTTTGCTGATGATGTCCGTCAGCTTGATCACGTTGATTTGAGTGATTTAGTGACCAACTACCATGATGGGGATCAAGAGGCGACCCGCCTGACCAGTGAAAAAATCATCCAGGCCGCAAGTGAGCGGAACTCAAGTTTATGGGGTGGCGCCGCCGACTTGTTCTCATCAAATAAAACGGCGGTTGCTGCTAGCGGACGGTTTGACGCAGCGCATAGTGACCAGCGAAACGTTTGGTTTGGTGTTCGTGAATTTGCCGAAGGATGTGCTCTTAACGGGATCGCGTTGCATGGGGGTTCACGAATCTTCGGAAGTACATTCTTTGTCTTCTCAGACTACATGCGCGGTGCCATTCGCTTGGCTGCGTTGCAAAAGCTGCCCGTCACGTACGTGTTGACCCATGATTCCATTGCGGTCGGCGAGGATGGCCCAACGCATGAACCGGTTGAACAATTGGCAGGATTACGGGCACTGCCCGGATTAAACGTCATTCGTCCGGCCGACGCAAACGAAACCATCGCGGCATGGCAACAGGCCCTGAGTAGTCGGCACCAGCCCACTGCGTTGATTCTGACACGGCAGGCGGTTCCTGTATTAGCTGGGGCCCGGGCCCATCCAGAAGGGGTTAGTCGTGGTGGGTACGTCATTTCACCACAACAAGGTGTGCAACCAAGTGGATTATTGCTTGCGAGCGGGTCTGAAGTTCAGCTGGCGCTTGCAGCTCAAAAGACGTTGCGGCAACGGGGCCATGACGTGGCGGTAATTTCCATGCCATGCATGGAACTGTTTAACGCCCAACCAGCAGCGTACAGAGAACGCGTCTTACCGTCCGCAGTTCGTCAGCGGGTAGCCATCGAAATGGGAACGCCAACCGATTGGGCGCAGTATGTCGGCCTTGATGGTCAAGTGATCGGGATGACTGGCTTTGGGGCGAGTGGTAACGGGGCTGCGGTCGTGAAGCATTTCCACTTTACCGCAGAGACTGTCGTTGCCACTTATGAAATGCTGACGGCGAACCAGTTACGTCCAGTTCGGTCCGTTAGTATCCGTCAGGGGCGTTAGCCGCCGTTACGAATTGAATGAAACCGGTCTGTGAAGACCAAAAAAACGTCACCCTGGGGGAGGGTGACGTTTTTTGATTACTCATTGGTGAAACTGACGGGTTACTTTAATTGTGCAACGGCCTGTTTGATCAAATTGTTTTGGAAGTCCGCAGCGTATTGCTTGCTTAAAGCAGCTTGTTTGGCCTGGTCCGTTGCAATGCTAGGATCCTTTGCAATGGCGGCTTGCATTTGCGCCTTAACGTAGGCAGCGCCTTGTTCCTTCATTTGTGCCTTAGCAGCAGGTGTTTGCATTTTGGCCATTTCAGCCTTCAATTGCTTAACCTGTGCTGTTGACAAGTGGAGCCATGATTGTGGGAGGTAGAAGGTGTTTACCCGTTTAACGAGTTTACCGTCGTTTCCTGAGATCCCGAACCATAACTTAGCACGGTCATCCTTGTAGCGCCACTTTGTTACCGTGGTCTTCATGGTTGCCGTTGTGCTGGTGGTTGTTTTCACCTTATTGGTCGTGTATTCGTTGACCTGGGTGTGGCCAGGCTTCTTTTGGCCCTTTTTGGTTGAGTAAATCTGGGTATCTTCCTTACCCTTGGTTCCGATCTTTTGGTACAGAACCATGTTCATCTTACCGCTTGGATCAGCAGAGTAGATGGTCTTTGTTGTCGACGTTGTGACCTTGTGCATCCCGTAATGATCACGGTCATTTTGGGTAATCATGGTTAAAGAGAAGACCAGGATGATCATGGCAATAAACGTACCAATTAAACGCCATGTCATTGGTTTGATGTACACGAAGCAGACGAATAGTGCGATGGCACCAATAACTAAGGTTGCTAAAATCATTATGCTTCACCTCCGTTATTTTCAGCGACATCAGATTTTAATTCTTTAGTTGAGTTGTCATCAACTGAGATTGATGCACGGTTAGCTCCCTTCAAGAAGAAGGCGAGCACAAACCCGATCAAACAAAAGGCAATGGCAACCCAGAACGTTGCGTGATAACCACTTAACGTTGCATTGATGGCCTTAACCTTATATTCCAAAGGTGTTTCTTTGAGGATATGGTGCGCAGGCATGGCACCCTTGGTGACGTTTGTTAAAACGGAAACCAATATGGCAGAGCCAATGGACGTTGCCACTTGCCGGGTGGTGTTGTTAACGGCAGTCCCGTGAGAAATCAAGTCAAAGGACAACGCGTTCATTCCGGCAGTCGTAACAGGCATCATGACCATTGAGATCCCAAACATCCGAACCGCGTACAAGAACGTGATGTAGATGGTTGGTGTGGACTTTGTGATCATGGCAAACGGAATGGTTCCAGCTGTTAATAAGAACATGCCGGCGATGGCTAACCGACGGGCACCCAACCGGTCAAATGTTTGACCCGTAATGGGACTCATAAGTGCCATCATCATGGCACCTGCCAGTAAGGTCAACCCTGAATGGAAGGCGCTCATCCCACGAACGATTTGCAGATAAAGTGGCAGAACCAGTTCAACACCAGTCATGGCCATCATAATAACGGAACTTAGAATGGCAGCAATGGTGAATTCTTTAGATTTGAACACACGCAGTTGAAGGAATGGCTTTTCCATCGTTAATTGACGCCAAACGAACAGGCCAATGATGATGACCCCGATGACGAGCATGCTGATAACCTTGACGGATGTCCAGCCATCGTTCCCAACGGATGAGAACCCATAAAGTAAGGACCCAAATCCAAGGGTGGACAAGCCGACAGATAACCAATCAAGTTTTGGCTTTGATGTTTCAATAACGGATTTCATGAAGAAAAACGCAAGAATAATAACTAAGGCAACAATGGGGATGATCATTCCGAACAGATCACGCCATGTGTAGTTATCAATGACCCACCCAGATAAGGTTGGTCCAATTGCGGGGGCAACCCCGATAACGATTCCGGCAAGACCCATGGCAGCACCACGTGAGCTGGCTGGGAAGATCGTTAGCATTAACGTTTGCAACAATGGCATGGCGATCCCAACCCCAACGGCTTGGATTAACCGACCACTAAGTAACGTTCCGTAGTTTGGGGCGATAAAGGCAATAATCGTTCCGATTTCAAAAATCGTCATGGCTGAAATGTATAGCCACTTAGAATTGAAACGGCTGGATAAGTAAGCCGAAATTGGGATCATGATCCCGTTGACCATTAAGAATCCGGTGGTCAACCATTGAACCGTTGATGTTGAAATATCGAAGGCTTTCATTAATGTAGGGAAAGCGGTCGTCAAAATCGTTTGGTTCAACACGGTACAAAATGTACCGATCAGCAACACGATAACCATCAGTGTCCGGTTATAGGGTTTGCCGTTTGTGTCGACAACTTCTGACATAAAAGTGCTCCTTCTTTCGTTTGTGAAATTTGCTTGTGTAAAAAAGTACGGTGACTAATATAATTCTTTCGGTAATCCATGTCAAGCAAGTTGACAAACTTATTTCAAAATATATAATAGTTCAAGTAAACGTGACAAGAACACCTAAAAATGTGATAACGGTTTCATTAATTAATCGAGGTTATTTATGGATAGAATGCTTGGTCCGGCAGAGACGCCGGAATGGTTACGCGAAATTTTACGGAGTGACGGCGTGTTGCTTGGAATCAGTGATTTAGCCCGCGCATCGGGGGTCTCTGTAACCCAGCTTCGCTACTGGACGGACAAAGGGTATGTCGACAGTGTTAGTCAAGATGAGGGGAACCGGAAGTTTACCTATGATACAGTCTTCAAGGTTCGCGCCATTAAGGCCTACATGGATGAGGGCTTTACGCTGGCGGCAGCCGCTAAACGGATGCAAAAGCACCGGGCGGTCATTAAAATCTTGAAGAGCGTCGTGATGGATCGAATCGAGGATGTCCGTGATGAAAATGGGCATGCAGTTGTTGATTTTGGTCAGTTTGATCCAGATCCAACAAAACATTTATTGGCACGGATCGAAGATGATGGTACCCACTTTGAGTTAAGTGACGCATAAGCGTGATCCACTTTGCTTGTGACAATGATGTCGTCGTGCTAAGCTTAACGCGTAGCGGGGAGCATGGTTTGTGACCCAAAAATTCCCAAGAGATGGCCGATCTTCACGGCTGGGCCATTGCTTCATGTTGTGAGTGTTTTTTTGACAACTTTTGAAGAAAAGTTCGACAATTTGCGCAGTATGCGCTCGAGGATCATCCTTCCGGGATGGTTAATGATCGTATTTAAAACAATGTGTTTCATGAAAATCAACCCAAAGTTTTCATGGTGTCAACAAACTTCCCCGCCACCGGCGCCTCAGTTTAGGGAATCTGAGGCGTCTTTTTTTGTGCAGTCGTAGCGGCGCGCGTGTCACAGAGTGCGGGGACGGTGTGTTCTGTTTCAGCAGGAAATGCGGTACACTTAATGCATTAATGTAAGCGCTTTAATTAGAGGGAGGTTCAAAATGGAAGCAGGCATTACCTGGCTTGATGACCCGGAAACGTTTCGGGTTAATCAAATGCCGGTCCACAGTGATCACAGGTGGTACCGTGATGAAACCGAAAGTGCGCACCAACAAAGTAGTTTTGAACAATCATTGGATGGGCAGTGGCAGTTTGCGTTTGCCAGTCAGCCAAGCGAACGGTTAACAAACTTTTATGAGCCAAGTTATCCACTAACGGCCTTTAAACCGTTAGCGGTGCCGGGCCACATTGAACTGGCAGATTATGCGCCAATTCAGTACATTAACACCCTTTATCCATGGGAGGGGAAACACTTCCGGCGGCCAGCGTATGCGTTGGGACCAGAAGCACGTGAAGAGGGTGCGTTTAGCCAAGCAGATGATAATTCCGTTGGGATGTATCGCAAGGACTTCACCCTCGCGCCCGGATTAGTGGGCCAGCAGGTTGCGATTCAGTTTGATGGGGTGGAGGAAGCCCTGTATGTTTGGTTAAACGGCACGTTTGTGGGGTACGCGGAGGACAGCTTTTCACAGTCTGAATTTGATTTAACGCCCCTGTTAGTGGCTGGTGAAAACCATCTTGCGGTTGCTGTGTTTAAGCGGAGTACCGCGGCATACCTTGAGGATCAGGACATGTTCCGTTTTTCCGGGATCTTCCGGAGCGTACGGCTCGTTGCGCGCCCACACGTTCACGTGGAGGATCTCAGCATTGTGCCAACGGTGGCGGATGACTTTAAGAGCGGAGCGTTAGCGGTCACGTTAGCGTTAACGGGAACTGACTTACCGACGGCAACGGTGACCGTGACCGCATCGACAGCCGATGGCACCAGCGTTTATGAGCACACGGAGCCGGCGACACCAACCATGCAATTAAGTACGGCGTTGCCGCAAGTCCACCTGTGGTCCCATCATGATCCGTATTGCTACCAGCTGAGGGTGACCGTGCGCGATGAAACAGACGCCATCATTGAAACGATTCCGTATCCGTTTGGCTTTCGGCGGGTCGAAATCGTGGACAACGTGTTGCGCTTAAACGGCCACCGGTTGCTGATCAACGGTGTTAATCGTCACGAGTGGAACGCGACTACAGGGCGAGCAATCACGGTTGCAGATATGCAGGCTGACTTAGCGACGTTTAAAGCGAACCACATCAATGCGGTGCGGACGTGTCATTATCCAGACCAGCACGTGTGGTACGCATTGTGTGATGCAGCCGGAATTTACGTCATGGCGGAGACAAACTTAGAAAGTCACGGAACGTGGCAGAAAATGGGGGCCGTTGAGCCATCCGTCAATGTGCCAGGGTCCCTTCCACAGTGGCGGGCTGCAGTGCTTGATCGTGCGAAGAGCAATTATGAAGCATTTAAAAATCACCCGTCCGTTTTATTCTGGTCCCTTGGCAATGAAGCGTACGCCGGTGATGACATTGAGGCGATGAACACCTACTTTAAAACGGTGGATAGTCATCGCTTGACCCACTATGAGGGGGTCGTGCGTAACCGGGCCTATGAGGCAACGATTTCTGATTTTGAAAGCCGGATGTACGCGACACCTGAGGAGATTCGAACGTATTTAAAAACGACACCGAAAAAGCCGTTTATTAGTTGTGAATACATGCATGACATGGGGAACTCACTGGGCGGTTTGGGTGAATACATGGGCCTGGCGGATGAATTTGAAACGTATTCCGGCGGATTTATCTGGGACTTTGTTGACCAAGCCCTGTGGCGAAAAGACCCAGTGACCGGTCGTGATCAGCTCCGGTATGGGGGCGATTTTGATGATCGGCATGCAGATAATGAATTTTCAGGTGATGGGTTAATGTTTGCAGACCGGACGCCAAAACCAGCAATGCAGGAGGTGCGCTATTACTATGGCAAATACGACAACTAAGCTCCGGGTGGTTTATGGTGACGGAACGTTGGGCGTTATCGGCACAGACGTTCAGTACATCTTTAGTTATGAACGTGGTGGCCTAGAATCATTAGTGACTAACGGGCAGGAGTGGCTTTACCAAGTCCCCCGACCGGCTTTATGGCGGGCAACCACGGATAACGATCGTGGCAACCAGTTTTCAACGAAAGCCGCGATGTGGTTGGGCGCTGACTTGTTCAGTCGGTGTCAACAGATGAACGTTGCTGTGGATGGTGTCGATCTTGGGACACCGATTGCACCGCAGAATAACCGGTACAGTGATCATGAATGGGCCGACCAGGTTGCTGTGACCTGTACATTTAGGACGGCAACCGTTCCGGCCACAACAATAACGGTGACGTACGTGGTAACGGCTAGTGACGGGCTGACGGTAACGGCGCACTACACGGGCCACCAGAATTTGCCGGAGCTACCAGCATTTGGTTTGCGCTTTGTGATGCCAACGGCGGCCGAAAGTTTCACGTACCGTGGCCTCTCAGGTGAAACGTATCCGGATCGCATGGCTGGCGGTCAGGGTGGTGAACACCGCGTTGTTGGGTTACCGGTGACCCCTTATTTAGTGCCTCAGGAAATGGGAATGAACATGAAAACAACCAAGGTAACGGTGACCCGGACGGATCAGCTAAACAATGCGGGTTCCCTGACTAAACCAGGACGATTGGCCGTTGAGCAAGTGACAGCGCCGTTTGCATTCAGTTGTTTGCCATATACACCGGCCGAATTAGAAAATGCGACCCACATTGAAGAATTACCGGTTGCCCGGCGCACTGTGTTGACTGTCTTTGGAGCTGTTCGTGGTGTTGGTGGCATCGATAGTTGGGGCGCAGACGTTCAGCCAGATTACCGAATCTCTAGTCAGGTTGATCATGAGGTTAGCATTCGGATTCACCCAGGGCGCTAGTCGCTTCCCCATCAATGTGCGATAATGGGGCGCAGAGAGGGGGAGAGATTAATGGAACATGAAAATGAACAAATGACCGGGACCCGGTTTTTATTTGTCACCGTTCTAAACGTGCTGATTACGATTGCAGAAATCGTTGGGGGCTTATTCTCCGGCTCACTGGCCCTGTTGTCAGATGCATTTCATAATTTAGGTGATTCGTTTTCCATTGTCTTGGGGTATGCTGCTCAGAAGATTAGTGGCAAACCGCAAAACAAGCAGCGAACGTTTGGTTACCGCCGGGCTGAGATTTTAGCAGCCTTTGTTAATGGGTTATTTTTAATGGGTGTTTCAGCGGTATTGATGGTTGAGGCCGCGCGGCGATTTATGAATCCCGAACCAATCAACGGGGGAATCATGCTGACGGTTGCAGTCATTGGACTGATTGCCAATCTATTATCGGCAGTGCTTATGCACCATGGTTCAAAGGACAGCCTGAACATTAAGGCAACCTACCTGCATGTGTTGGCGGATGCATTATCATCCGTTGCTGTCATTATTGGCGGGATCCTCATCGTGTTGTTTCACATCAGCTGGGTGGACCCGTTATTAACGTTACTTGTGTCGCTGTACATCATTTATGAAACGTGGCCGGTGATTCACGAAACGGTCAGCATTTTGATGCAAACAGCGCCTGAACTGGATTATGACCAGTTGGCGGCGGACATTGTAGCGGTCCCTGGTGTGCTCCGGGTGCACCACATTCATGCGTGGCTTATTGATGAAAACAAAATTGTGTTTTCAGCGCACGTGAACATGGAGGACGTTAAGCTGAGTGTTGCCGAAGAAACGGTTGCTCAAATTCGTGACATGCTGACTAAGAAGCACGGTATTTGCCACGTGACGATTCAACCAGAAGTGCACCACGGTGAAAAAGACGCCCTGTTTGTCGATAAGGACGCATTGTAATCAATAAACTGAAAACTGGCGCCATTAGACATTGCTTGTCTAATGGCGCCAGTTTTATGATGTGATTATGAGACGGCCATCGTTGAAAACTGATGGTCATACCAAGCAAACCAAGGTATTTCAGGGTTACCGGTGGCGTGAAAACGCATGCCAATTTCGTCAATAAGGTGAATATAGTCTGCTTTGCTAAAGGTAATGCTTGCTTGCCGTGCTTGATCCGGCGTAAAAAACTGATTAAGGGTGAGGGCGTGATTAATGTCCTCGATGGCCCCATGCTGGTGGTCGAATTGACTCACAAGTTCGAGGTTGTTTTGACGCCACAAAGTGATGTAAAATGTCGCAAAACTGGTGAGGGCCGTTGATTGAGCGGGCTCATCAAGTTGATCGATGGTGCTTAACTGATCTGCCATGACTGATGCCTCCATTATTATCGTTCCTTTTCATTTTAGCACTTTCAATGAGAAACGGGACGGCACAAGGCCGCAGCGCTAAAACGGAAATAATTTTATCTTTGAACGGATAAGATTATGGAAAAGAAAGCGTTCTATATGATACAATAACTCATGTAGTTTGGTTCGGGAATGATGGTTAGATCGGTTCATAGTTTTGTGACAGTCCCCATTGACACCAGTTCCAATTTACAAAACATTTTAAACTGCGTACATACGCAACAGGAGGACATCACACATGTCAGAACACGGTAGTGTTAAATGGTTTAACGCCGATAAAGGTTTCGGTTTCATCACTCGCGAAAGCGGCGACGACGTATTCGTTCACTTCTCAGCTATCCAAGGCGACGGCTTCAAGACTCTTGAAGAAGGCCAAGGCGTATCATTTGATGTTGAAGACAGCGACCGTGGCCCACAAGCTGCTAACGTTGTTAAAGACTAATTAGCAATTAACCAAGTTGCCGGTAACGGCAATTTGTTAAACGCATTATGAGACGGTCGTTATGCTTCCTTTTTGGGGGTGTGATGGCCGTTTTTTGATGATGACATACATGAGGGGAGGTCCATCATGGATCACGCACAGTTAACGATGAAAACAGCACTACTGGCGGGGGAAGTCCTGTTAGCAAACGGCTCCGAAATTGCCCGCGTTGAGGACACGATGGACCGAATTGCAGCCAATGCTGGCGCACCGGAAGCAAGTATCTTTGTCCTGCTAACGGGGATCACCATGTCACTGCCAGATGATGGGCTGACGCAGGTTCGCCCCATCCGCTCACGAACCATTGACCTTGAAAAAGTCGATCAGGTCAATACGCTATCGCGGCAATTTGCAGCGGGGGATATCGACCTTCAAACGTTTTATAACCGGTTGCGACAGGTTAACGAGGCGGTACCTGCGTTTCCGTTTTGGCTCCAGTTGGTGGCGGCCATTGTGGTTACGCTGACCCTGATGATGGCCTTTACAGGCATTGACGGGTGGCTAAAAATGGTTCTGGCCGCAGTGGCTGGTGGGAGCGGGTACGCCGTCTTTTATTACGTTAATCATGAACTTCAAATTCGGTTTTTGAGTGAGTTTTTAGCGGCCCTGGTTATCGGCGGAATCGCCTACATCGGAACGAACTGGCTGGGCTTTACGAATCAGTCCGGTGACGCCGTTATTATCGGGGCACTCATGCCACTTGTGCCCGGGGTGCCGTTGATGAATTCGTTTCGAGACGTGCTCGCTGGAAATTATTTAAGTGGTCCGGCACGGGCAATGGAAGCCATTTTATCCGTTTGTGCGATTGGCATTGGGATCGCCATCATGGTCAGCTTACGCTAGGGGGATTTTGATGCAGCATTTATTGGTAGAAGCAATCCTGGCGTATGTTGCCACGGTTGGCTTTGGAATTATTTTAAACATTCCCCGGCGGGCACTAAATGTTGCCGGGTGGATCGGAACTGCCGGATGGGTGACCTATGAGTTGATCATGATGATGGATCACAACAACGGCACCAACTGGTCACTGATGTCTGGCGCGATGTTAACGGCAGGCTTTTTGATTGGCATCCTCAGTAATTGGGCGGCCCGGTTGAAGCACATGCCGATGATTTTATTTAACATTCCAAGTCTGGTGCCCCTGGTGCCGGGTGGGCAAGCCTATCAGGTCATTCGTAACCTGGTGACAAACCATGTTCCACAGGCATTGAGTTATCTGGGACAAGTCATTATTATTGCCGGAATGATCGCGCTGGGCTTTTTGTTGGCAGAACTGGTCGTTCGATTGGAACAACGTGGTCGCCAAATTCAGCAGGAGCGTCGGCAGCACCTTGATGAAAAATAAGGTGAGAAAAAATAAGGACGGCATAACTGGGATTATCGCAGTTATGCCGTCCTTATTATTGTTTAATAGCCGTAACCGGTGTAACCACCAGTTTGTGATGCATTGGAGCCCGTTGCGTTAGCTGTGTTACCAGTCGTATCGGTATTATTTGCACCATAGTTGGCATCAAGGTTATTACTCTTGCCGCCGTTATAAGCCTTATCGTACTGGGAGGTTGTGTTGGTATCAGCACCCCAGGTTGATTTCGTTGCCGCCGTTTCACCGTAGCTAGCGGCTGGTTCGTAGCTGGCTAATGAAGCTGGGACGGTGTTTGCAAACCGTTTCCCGGTCTTGGCCTGCTTGAGTTCAAGCTGTTTACGTAATTTGTTTGTGACCCGTTGTTTTTCCGTTTGGGGGAGCACTTCGAAACTCTGACCCGCAATTTCATCACTAACCCCCTGAACGTGATCAGAAACGACGTGTTTTGTTGCGTCCTGATAGTTGTTTGCAAGGGTGAGCATGTCGCCGAAGGTCAGGTCAGTCTTTGATTGACTGGCAATTGAATCGAGGAAGTCGCCGTTCAAAAGGGTGGTCAAGTTGCTACTCTTCTTCAAAAGGGCGGTAATGACGATCCGTTGCCGTAACGTCCGACCATAATCACTTTCGGGATCTTGGTAACGCATCCGGGTGAACTTCAGGGCCTGAGAACCGTTAACGTGGATCTTCTTGCCCTTGGTGAAGTGTTGGTTTTCATAAGTGAACGTCAATGGTGGCACGATGTCGATCCCACCAACCTTGTCGATCACCTTTTCTAACCCACCCATGTTGAGGAGTGCGTAATAATCGATGGGGACGTTAAACATCCGTTCTGTTGTCGAAATGGCGGCCTTTGTTTGACCAAAGTAGTACGCCGCGTTGATCTTTGTTGGGAATTCATCTTCGTGACCAGTGATCGAAACCAGTGAGTCACGTGGGATACTGACCATTGTTGTGGTCTTCTTCTTAGGATTAACGGTGACTAACATCATGGAATCAGTCCGGCCACCAGACCACGCTTTGGAATCACGACCGAGGGCCCCAACGTCAGTCCCCATGAGCAGGATGGAAATTGGCTTCCCTTCCTTGATCAGCTTACTAACGTTGCGTGCCTTCGCACCGTTTGCAGCGCTAAACATCTCGTTACTAGAGTTTCTGACGTTACTATAGAGTTTATACCCAAGGCCACCACCAACGATGAGAATGACACCGAGGATCGCAAAAAAGGTGTTCCGAATGGGGTGCTTATGCTTACGCGGTGGTTGCGGTGCAGCCGCCTTTTCGTGAGCACCTGACTTCAAGTAGTTCCCAGAAGCGCGGCGATCAAAACGGTCGACCCGTGATGGAATATCAGTGTCGTTGTCATTGTTGTGATTGTTCATGGAATCCTCCGAGGTTAACTGTGGCCAATAAACAGTGCAATGAGCAAAATGATCAGCACAGCAGTTGTAATCCAAACATATAGATGATCTTTTTCAACGTAAAAAGCGTAGATTGAAACAATCACACGCAAAATGGGCGTCAAGATGAGGCAAAAGAGGCCAAACATCATGATGGAGCCGGATTTAAATGATAGCAAGCCAGTAAAGATGGCGGTCATTGTGGTTGGGAAACCGTTATTGGTAAACCCAGTTGATCCCTGAATGCCATAGGTGATGAAACCTACAAGCATAATAACTGCAGAAATTATAACCCCAATACGGAGGATTTCACCAATCATTATCTCAACTTGAGTCATTTCTTTAGAAATTTTTTCCTGTTCGGCCGTTTTGTTGTCCATTAGATGTTCACCCCGAATCCTTTAAGCAACATTTGTAATCCGATGTAGAGAATGATTGGGACAAAAATAATCCGAATCCAACGTGAAGGAAGGCGTTGCATGATGCGCGCCCCAGCAGTAGCGCCCACGAGGATTCCGAGCGCAAGGGGAACGGCAATCAGTGGCCGAATGGACCCGTTGAAAAAGTAGACAGTGGCTGAAGCAGCAGCGGTGACCCCCATCATTAAATTACTGGTTGATGTGGAGGGCTTCAACGGCATCTTCATGAACGTGTCTAGAGCCATGACTTTAAAAGCACCGGAACCAATACCAAGTAACCCACTGGCGATCCCAGCACCAAACATGACGGCAGCACCAGCAGGGACGTGTTCGACTTGGTAGCCGATGGTCTTATCAGCAGCCTTGTCGTAGTAGCTCCCGTTTAACTTTAGCTTCTTAGCAAGGGCGTCTGGTTCGGCACGTTGCAGCACTTCTGTTCCAGCACGGAGTTTGCGCACCATGTTATACCCGGAATACAGGAGTAGCAAACCAAACGTGACGTACAAAACGATGGGACTGAGAATGCCGTTTAGGACGGCACCTAAGATGGCACCAACCGTGGTGAAGATTTCAAGAAACATTGCGACCCGTAAATTAAGGACGTTATCCCGAAGGTACGCAATGGTTGAGCCGGAACTCGTTGCAATCACGGCAATGATGCTTGCACCAATGGCGTATTTGATGGAGATACCCATTCCTAACGTGAGGATGGGTGTAACGATGATCCCACCACCCAGACCGAGGATGGCGCCGGCAATTCCGGCGATGAGGCCAACGGCCAACATAATAATTACTTGTGTCATAATAAGGGCTCCTTTAATTGATGTCATTAAGAATAGCATGGATCAGGAACGGAATGGGGATTGCACCATTTGTAAGCGTGCTCATTATGGCTTGTTTAAATTCCGTCATAAATGTTAAGAAAACATTAAGGGGTTAAGAGACGCTAAAACCAACACAAAACTGATGAGTGTGAATAAATGAGTGTGCTATACTTTGGCAATGGTCACACGGATGGCCGAATACATACCGCAGTGAGCGGTGGAGGCACAGATATGCTAATTGAAAAGGAACGTGGTCGTGGACTAATTTTGACCATTACCACCATTTTATTCCTCTTTTTGGCGATTGCAGCATTGCGGCAGTCACAGATTTTATCCCTGATTGATTCTGAAATTGTGAATCACATTCCCCATAATAGTGGCGTGCTAACGGGTCTGTTTTCTTTGATTACAAAGTTAGCAAGTCCGAGCTTAGACCTGATTTATATGTTTATCATTGCCGGGGCGCTATGGGGCTTTAAATATAAGATCCCAGCATTATGGGCGCTTGGTTACGGTCTGGGTGGTGATGTCTTGGGAACCATCATTAAGAAGATCGTTGCTCGGCAACGACCAGTTGGTCACATGGCCAGCGATGATGGTTACAGTTTTCCATCGGGACACGTTTTAGGAATGTTCATGGTGGCCGCGATTTTGTTCGTGGTCGTCTTACCATTAATGGCAAACAATTTGCAACGCTTGTTGGTTCAAACGTTGCTGTGTATCTGGATGGTTCTGGTGATGTTTAGCCGGGTTTACCTCCAAGCTCATTTCCCAACGGATACGATTGGAGCGGTCTTACTGGCTTACAGTTGGCTACAATGTGCGGAATACTTGTACGTCTGGTTAGCACCGAAGTTACAAAAGGTGCGGTTCCTTAGCAATTCTAAGGTTTAAAAAATAGTCATTCATATAGAAAAGGCACGTCGCAAGCGTTTCTGCGACGTGCCTTTTTAACGTGGTGACTGCGGTAAACTAACGGGCAGATAATACTTCTGGACCATCGGGGCGCCCAACGATCACGGTGTTCACCGTGTCGAGGAACAGGCCCTGTTCCACGACGCCAACCATCTGAATAAGTTCATTGGCTAATTCGTGGGGGTGTTCGATGTGGCCTAAGTGAAGGTCGATAACGTAGTTTTTTGAATCCGTCATGACGTGCTTGCCATCACGCATCCGCATTTCTGGATTGTAGCCCTTCGCCTGAAGCTTTTTGAAGACCTGTGAAGAACCGTATGGAATCACTTCAACAGGCAATGGGAAACTACCTAAGTCGTGGGAAAGTTTGCTTTCGTCAACGATCCACATGTTCTTAGTGGAGTTAACGGCAACGATCTTTTCCCATAAGTGAGCGGCACCGCCGCCCTTGATTCCTTGGAAGTCGTCACTGATTTCGTCTGCTCCGTCAATGGTCAAGTCGATGTGGTCGACATCGTCCACACCCTTAACGGTGATGCCTAACGCACGGGCTTGATTGCGAGTCCGGTCGGAGGTTGGGACACCGATAACGTTTAAGCCATCTTCGCTAACGCGTTTGCCCAGTGCATCAACCATGTATTTAACCGTTGAGCCGGTTCCAAGGCCAACAACCATCCCGTCTTCGATAAAGTCGACGGCACGTTGCCCAACCTGTTGTTTTAGTTCATCTTGTGTCATTGCCATTTTTTAAAGCTCCTTAAAAAGATTATCGCATCAGTGTCTGATAGGCGGGGGTCGTCGCAAAAACTTGTCGTGCAAACGGATCAAGCACCACGACGCGTTTGTGCTCAGTCTGCACGATGGTCATGGCCGCGTCAAGAATGCTGGCTGCTAACTGCCGTTTGGTCGGTTGATTGCGAACCCAGATGTGTTCGATCAACCACGTTGTGTCGTCAATGACCGGGAACGTTATCTCAGCCTGTAGCTGATCGTTTTCCATTAAAAACAGCCGTTGCTGATCACGGGTGAACGTCATGAGCGCCCTCCTAACAAAAATGAATTGGATTACCTTCATATCCTATCATAGTTTTTCCTCCGGGACCGAGCAGACTTTTAGCGACTACTAAAGTCCAGACACTTCATCTATAATCATTAATAAGCAAGCGCACAGAATTCAGGAGGAAAAACGATGACAAAAACGCGTGGGTTTGAAGTGGTAGCACGTTTGGCGGAGACACCAGTCGCTTTACCAAAACGACAAACGAAAGCGGCCGCTGGGTATGATCTAGCAGCGGCCGAGGATTTTACGGTTCCATCCATTTGGCGCCGCCATTTTTTAAAGGCGCTGTGGCGTTTGCGGCATCAAAAGCAACTGACGGCAGACATGCTAACGGCCGGGGATGCTGACCTAAAACCATTTTTGGTGCCGACAGGCGTGAAGGCGTACATGCAACCGGATGAAGTGTTGATTCTAGTCAACCGGTCATCTGGACCGCTAAAACGCCGCCTGATTTTACCAAACGGGGTCGGCATTATTGACGCTGATTACTACGGCAATGCCGCTAACGACGGCGAGTTGTTTGCGCAATTGATCAATTACGGTTTAACGGATGTGCACATTAAAAAGGGGGATCGCATCGCCCAGGCCGTGTTTGTGCCGTACTTGAAGGCCGATGACGAAGTGGTTCCGACAAAAGAACGTGACGGTGGGTTTGGTTCTTCTGGTCAGCATTGATCGAACCCTTAAGAATGTTAAAAGCAGTGCCTAAACAATTGTGGTTTGATGATCATGTGTTAGACTGTAACTAACGTTTGGTTAACATTGGTCAAACATGAAAAGATGTTGTTTTGAATGAAGAAAAGGAGGCCACTGTGGCCAAGACAAAAACACAGTTTGTGTGTCAAAACTGTGGGTATAATTCCCCCCGCTATCTGGGCCGCTGCCCAAACTGTGGGGAATGGAATACCCTGGTTGAAGAAAAAATGGCCGATGACGTGCCGAACCGTAAAGCCAGGGTTAGCTTTACCGGGAAGACGGCAAAAGCCGAGTTAATTAAAGACGTCAGTTTAGCAGAAGTTCCCCGGGTCGATACGGGCCTGACGGAGTTTAACCGGGTGCTTGGTGGCGGGGTTGTCCCAGGCTCACTCGTGTTGATCGGTGGGGACCCCGGAATTGGGAAATCCACGTTACTCACACAGGTGTCTGGCCAACTCAATGCAACTGGTGGCCGTGTGCTGTATGTGTCTGGTGAAGAAAGCGCAACCCAGATCAAAATGCGTGCCGACCGGTTGGGGGTTGGTGGAGATAACCTCTACCTTTACCCAGAGACAGACATGAGTAGCATCCGGGAGCAAATTACGGAGCTTGACCCAGCATTTGTGATCATCGATTCGGTTCAAACGATGCAAGAACCAGACATTACGTCCGCCGTTGGCTCTGTTTCACAGATTCGTGAAATTACCGCGGAACTGATGCAAATTGCGAAAACGAACCAAATTACCATCTTCATTGTTGGTCATGTGACCAAGGGTGGTGCCATCGCGGGGCCAAAAATCTTGGAACACATGGTGGACACGGTGCTCTATTTTGAAGGGGATCTTCACCACACCTACCGGATTTTGCGGGCCGTGAAGAACCGGTTTGGGTCCACCAATGAGCTTGGCATCTTTGAAATGCGGGAGGATGGCTTACAAGAAGTCGCCAATCCATCAGAGATTTTCTTAGAGGAACGCTTAGCTGGTGCAACGGGATCGGCAATTGTTGTCTCCATGGAAGGGACACGGCCGATTTTGGTTGAAGTTCAAGCGTTAGTGACACCGTCAGTGTTTGGTAACGCGCAACGGACGTCGCAGGGGCTGGATCGTAATCGGGTATCATTGATTATGGCTGTGTTGGAAAAACGCGCTAACCTAATGCTTCAAAACCAAGACGCCTACTTGAAGGCGGCCGGTGGCGTTAAGTTGGACGAACCAGCCATTGATTTAGCCATTGCTGTCGCCATTGCGTCTAGCTACCGGGATAAGGAGACAGACCCCGGCGTGACGTTTGTGGGTGAAGTGGGATTGACCGGTGAAATCAGACGGGTAAACCGCATTGAACAACGGGTTGCCGAAGCGCAAAAACTGGGTTTCAAACGTATTTATGTCCCTAAAAACAACCTTCAGGGGTGGAATCCGCCGACTGGGATCGAGGTTGTTGGGGTTACAACATTAAGCGAAGCGCTTAAGCTAGCATTAGGGTAGGTCTGCTACGCTAGTGGTACGATAAATATTGAAAGGAGGTGAATTTAAATGAAAATGACAAAACGATTTGTGATTCAATTGCTCTTCGTCATCGCGGGTGTTGGACTAGGGTTTCGGTTTTTGCCGTCACTGTGGTTGGGGCTCGGCGTGACGTCTAACCACCTCATTAATAATTTTTTAACGAACATCGTACTTGGTGCAATTATTCTGTATGGGTTGTCGTTCCTCTTTGTCGGTTCACTTGAAAAAATGGTTAACCGTTTGGAAAAGTATTTGGCAAAGCAAAGTCCACTGTATTTGTTGTTTGGTAGTTTGGGAACGATTGTCGGGCTGGTGTTTGCGATCCTGATTTCGACAGTCTTTTTCCGGACACACATGTTTCTAACGAATACCCTGGTTCCGGTCGTCTTGATGCTCTTATTGGGGTATCTTGGTTTCCGGTTGGGGACAACGCGGACGGATGAGTGGCGCCGCTTGTTTTCGGTTAATTTCCGTCGAAATAACAAGCAGACGGAAGACGATAACGGTGAAATCTTAGACAATGGTGAACCGAATTACCATCACTATAAGATTTTGGACACCAACATTTTGATCGATGGGCGGATTTACGACATCATCAAGACGGGCTTTCTTGAAGGAACGTTACTGGTGCCAAACTTTGTGTTGCACGAATTGCAGTACATTGCGGATTCAAGTGACAGCATCAAACGTGTCCGTGGTCGCCGTGGATTGGACATTTTGAACAAACTTCAAAGTGAAAACATCATGCCGATCGAGATGTACGAGGGCGATTTTGAAAGCATTCCTGAAGTGGATGACAAACTGATTGAACTGGCAAAACAGTTACAAGCTGTTGTCGTAACGAACGACTTTAACCTGAACAAGGTGAGCCAATTCCAAAATGTTCAAATCATGAACATCAACGCATTGGCGAAGTCACTAAAACCACGGGTCATCCCCGGTGAACAACTGAACGTTATGGTTGTGAAAAACGGGACGGAACGTCAGCAGGGGGTTGCTTACCTTGACGACGGAACGATGGTCGTGGTTGAAGAGGGGCGTTACTTCATCAATGATCACATTGATGTCACGGTTACGAGTGCCTTACAAACAGATGCTGGGCGAATGATTTTTGCGAAACCAACGCATTCAACGCGGGGAATCGGCGACAAGGCTGGTTCCGGCGCCAACAGCGTTGCAAGTAAGAATGGTCAGCGAAAGGCCGACGGGAAGGCAAAATCCCGGGCCACCGGTAGTAACAATGCCGATGGCAAGAACAAGTAGTTGTACACTAGCTTGGTCATAACGGGCTAGTTTCTGAATGGACCTTAACTCGAGCGCCTCATTTTCCAATTATTTGGAAGGTGGGGCGCTTTATTTTGGTTGAAACGGCAGGTGGAGTTAGTGATTTTAGAAATGACACCCAGGTTGGTCGGGGTCCATGATTGAAAAACCGCCGGCAAAACTGTAACATAAGAGCAGACACAATTTAGATAAAGAAAGAGGCGCTGATTTTGGCCAAGAACAAAATTCGGGTGCGGTACGCACCATCACCAACTGGACATTTACACATTGGAAATGCCCGGACTGCGTTATTTAACTACCTGTTTGCGCGTCACAACAAGGGAACGTTTGTGATTCGGATTGAAGATACCGATACGAAACGGAACGTGGCTGATGGCGAAAAAAGTCAGTTAGACAACCTGAAGTGGCTTGGCATTGACTGGGATGAAGGTCCCGACAAGCCTGGCGAAGTGGGGCCTTACCGTCAGTCAGAACGGAAAGACATTTACCTGAAGTTGATTCAGGACCTATTGGACCGTGGTTTGGCATACAAGTCATACCGGACTGAAGAGGAACTGGCTGCTGACCGTGAGCGCCAAAAGGCCAACAAGGAAGCGCCTCATTACGTTTACGAATATGAAGGCATGAATGACGATGAGATCAAGGCTGCCCAGGAAAAGGCTGTGGCTGCTGGGATCGATCCCGTTGTTCGGTTCCGGGTTCCTAAGAACCGTGAGTACGAATGGGATGACATCGTTAAGGGCAAGATCTCGATCAACTCCAGCACGGTTGGTGGTGACTGGGTCATCCAAAAACGTGACGGTATGCCAACGTACAACTTTGCCGTTGTTGTGGACGATCACATGATGGAAATCAGCCACGTTTTACGTGGGGATGACCACATTGCCAACACACCAAAGCAATTGATGATCTACGAAGCCTTTGGTTGGGACGCCCCAATCTTTGGCCACATGACGTTGATCATCAACACGGAGACTGGTAAGAAGTTGTCCAAGCGTGACGAAACGGTGCTTCAGTTTATTGAACAGTACCGTGAACTGGGCTACTTGCCAGACGCCATGTTAAACTTCATCACTCTGTTGGGGTGGTCACCAGTTGGTGAAGACGAAATCTTTAGCCGTCAAGAATTGATCAAGATGTTTGATGAAAAGCGGTTATCGAAGTCACCCGCTAAGTTTGATGGTAAGAAGTTGGAATGGATCAACAACCAGTACGTGAAGGCAGCGCCTGAAGATGAAATCTTCGATAGTAGCCTGCGTGAGTTGATCAATGCCGGGTTGATCGAAAACGATCCTAACCAGTTACACTTGGAATGGGCCCGGAAGTTGGTCAGCTTGTACAAGCAACAAATGTCTTACACGGCACAGATCGTTGACATGAGTAAGGATGTCTTCTTCCAAGAACCTGCTGAAATCGATGATGAGGCAAAGGCCGAGTTGGCTGCTGAAACAGCGAAGACAGTGTTGGAAGAATTCGTTAGCCGTGCCGAAAAGCTGCCGATTTTTGATGCTTATCAAATTCAGGCAACCATCAAGGCAATCCAAAAGGACACGAAGATTCGTGGACGGGCACTGTACATGCCACTGCGGATCGCTGCAACGCACGAAATGCACGGACCACAATTACCAGAATCAATGGAACTGTTGGGCAGAAAAGCAACCCTTCGGAACATTCAAGCGACCATTGAAACACTGTAAATTAGGCTAAATCTGCATCGTGCTCGAATTGACATTGTCAGTTTGAGCACGATGTTTTGCGTTGTGGGAATGCGGGCGCCGTTAGAAAGTATGGTAAAATCACTGTAACTTAATCTTTTTGAAGGGAGCATCGTCATGATTGAAATCTTTAACACGTTGACGCGCAGCAAAGAAGCATTTAAACCGTTACATGAGGGTGAAGTCTCCATGTACGTGTGTGGACCAACCGTCTATAACTACATTCACATTGGGAATGCACGGTCAGTCATCGCCTTTGATACGATCCGGCGGTACTTTGAATACCGTGGGTATAAGGTGACGTACGTTTCAAACTTTACTGATGTTGACGATAAGATGATCAAGGAAGCGGCCAAAGAGGGAATCACTGTTCCTGAACTGGGTGATAAGTTCATCAATGCGTACTTTGAAGACACCAAGCCATTGAACGTTGAACGGGCCACCATCAACCCACGGGCTACGGAAAACATTGACGATATCGTGGCCTTTGTGGCTGATTTAATTGCCAAGGGGTACGCCTACGAATCTGCCGGTGACGTTTATTACCGGGCACGGCACTTTGACCACTACACGCAGCTGGTTCATGAATCACTGGCTGACTTAGAAAACGGCGCCAGTGAGCGGGTTGATGACGGGGACAACGCTAAAAAAGAGGACCCCATCGACTTTGCGTTGTGGAAGGCAGCTAAGCCGGGGGAAATTTCCTGGCCATCCCCATGGGGCGCCGGGCGGCCAGGTTGGCACATTGAATGTTCCGTGATGTCGACGAAGTACTTGGGCGATACGTTTGATATTCATGGTGGTGGTCAGGACCTGATTTTCCCACACCACACCAATGAAATTGCCCAAAGTGAAGCGCACACCGGGAAGCAGTTTGCCCGTTACTGGATGCATAATGGGTTTGTCACGGTTGGTGACGATAACGAAAAGATGAGTAAATCACTCGGAAACTTCGTGACGTTGCATGATTTAAACCAGCACGAAAATCCCCAGGCCCTCCGGTTCTTCATGGCAACAACGCAGTACCGGCGGCCGATTCAGTACACGCCGGCTAATCTAGCTGACGCGCAAAATAATCTTGATCGGTTACAAACAACGTTAACAAACCTCGATTACCGGTTGAAGGATGCTGGAATTGGGCGTGACGAAGCGGTTGAAACAACGGCGGCCGCACAGAAGGCGGCGTTTGAAGCGGCGATGGATGATGACTTTAACGCACAAAATGGGATCGCGGCCGTTTACGAATTGGCCAAGACAATCAACGTTTACCTGGAACAGACCGTGGTCGCAAAAGACACGCTGCTCCTGTTACGTGACGAATTAACGCAACTGTTAGCAGTCTTTGGGGTTGAACTGACGGTGACGCAGGAAGCTGACGCTGACATTCAGGTGTTAGTGGACGAACGGTTGGCAGCACGCGCTAACAAAGACTTTGCACGAAGCGATGAAATTCGTGATGAATTACGGTCACGGGGCATTATTTTAGAGGACACACCACACGGTACGCGGTGGCGGAAGGACGCAAATGACTGAGTTTAACTATCGACAATTAAACGGGATGGCGCTGGCTTACATGGGTGACGCTGTGTATGAAGTGTACGTTCGGCAACACCTGCTGATGCAAGGCTACACGGTCCCAACAAAGTTGCACCACCATGCGACCCACTTTGTTTCAGCCAAGGCGCAGGCGGCCCTCATTGGGTTGATGCAGGCAGATGACATTTTGACGGATGAAGAAACGACCATGTTTAAGCATGGGCGAAATGCCACGACCCACCACAGTGCCAAAAATACAAACATCGTCACGTACCGAATTTCGACAGGGTTCGAGGCCATTTTTGGCTATTTGCAGCTGACTGGTCAAAAGGACCGGACGGATTGGTTAGCAAACTGGTGCATTGAACAGGTGGAAGCAGGACGAACGGAGGAACAAGCACATGCCAAATAAGCGAAACCAAAAGCCGTTTGATCGGCGTGATGGTGGTAACAACGGCCCACGCCGGCGTAAACCACAGCAGGCGCGACCAGACAAGCGAAATGATCAGTCACGGGCTGTAGCCGATGTTTCAACAGAAGCGACAGCACAGACTGACTTTATTATCGGCCGGCACCCGGTTGAAATGGCCTTACAATCACAGCAACAGGTCAATAAGGTCTTTATTCAAGAAGGATTGCGTGCGGATGCCATTAAAAACATCGAGGCGCTGGCAAAAGAACAACACCTCATTGTGACGACGGCGCCAAAGCAAAAACTGGACCTCGTGACGGATGGGCAAAATCACCAGGGGGTCGTCTTGGCGATTCCACCGTTTGAATACGCGGAGCTCGATGATTTGTTTGCCCGTGCGGATGCGGCTGGCGAGCCACCGTTCTTTTTGATCCTGGATTCCATCGAGGATCCACATAATCTGGGGTCGATTTTACGGACGGCGGATGCGGCTGGCGTTCACGGCCTGATCATTCCTAAACGCCGGGCCGTTGGGTTGACCGCGACGGTTGCAAAAACGTCAACCGGGGCCATTGAACACGTTCCGGTTGCCCGGGTCACGAACTTGGTGGCCACGGTGAAGGAATTGAAGGACCGTGGCCTGTGGGTTTTTGGAACGGACATGAACGGCACCGATTACCGTCAGTGGGACGCTAAGGGACCAACTGCATTGATCATTGGAAACGAGGGTAAGGGCATTGCGCCGTTACTCAAGAAGAACGTTGATGAAATGCTGACCATTCCCATGGTTGGCCACGTGCAGAGTCTTAACGCCTCGGTTGCGGCGTCACTCCTGATTTACGCCGGGTTTAATTCACGGCACCCGTTATAGAAAAATTTATTTAGTAATTTAGTGTTCTCCTGGTGGTGATTGCCGCGGGGGAACACTTTTTAATTGGGGCGAAAAGCTCGAACGTTTCACAGGGTGATTGAACCAGGCAGCGTGTCGGTAACATATTAGTATGGCAAAACGACCGAAATCGCTGAAAGTTCCGAACGTGGTTACGCATAAAGATGCTAATGCGAGAAAATGGCGGAACGGACGTTTGCTTGCGAGCCAATAAGCAGTTGATTAAGCTTGCTGGAACTAAGGGGATGTCATGCTGCAATTGGACAGAGAGGAGCGCCGTGTGAACTGTTGGACTCGGGAGCAAGAAGATGAGGTGATCGCCGCAGCAACAAGTGGCGATGAACGCGCGTTTGAACAGCTGTTTCAACAGTACATGCCGTTAGTTGGGCGCTGGTATCACCGGTTGAACTTTTCGGCCCCAGCGCTGGATTATGATGATTGGCAACAAGAATGCCGGCTGGTGTTGGTGACCACCCTAACACGCTACCGGGGGCGAAGTGCCGGCGAGTTTGGGACCTACTTTAAACGAAATGTGTGCAACCGTGGCTTCGATTTAAAACGCCAGCAAAATGCGTTAAAACGACGCTTAGAGCGGCTGGCAGAATCGTTGGATGATGGCCCCGGTGAGATGGGGGCATTTGACGTCCCTGCCCAACAACCAGATGGTCTGGGGTTAACACAATTGCACGAGTACCTCGCACAGATGAGCCAAGCGTTGTCACCGTTTGAACACCAGGTCTGGGTGGCGTTGATTCACGGGCAGTCGCCAGAGTGGATGGCGTCACGGTGGGCCTGTTCGGATAACCAAATTCGCAACGCAGTGAATCGGTGCCACGGAAAGCTCCAACAGGTCTTTGTTAGTGAGAATCGTTGACAGTTGTTGCGTGCGAGTGCTACTCTGATACTTGATTATTGTCGATAAAATTGGCTATACTAGAGTCATATCACACCGATCGACAATCACAGGAGGTGCCAGTAATGGCCAATCGCAAAGTCGCACTGGCATGTTCAGTTTGCGGATCGCGGAACTACACGATCACTTCAAACCCTAACCGAACCCAACGGTTAGAGGTTAAAAAATTCTGTAAGCACTGTGGGCAATACACATTGCACCAAGAGACTAAGTAGGAGGTCTGATCATGCATTTATGGCGGTTTTTAAAGAGTGTTGGCGCGGAGCTTAAAGTTGTGCGCTGGCCAACAGCAAAGGAAAATCGGCGTGACTCATCCATTGTTATCTTAGTTTCAGTTGCGTTTGCAATGTTCTTTGCTTTGATCGACTGGGGTGTTCAATCCCTCATTACCTGGTTGGCGTAATCGCGTCACCAGTGGCAATATAACTGAAAATTTGCTATACTTTGACTCAACAGAAAAACTTCGTTATTGCGACGGAGTTTTTTTATTTTGCAACTCATTTTGTTTTGGAGGAAATCATCATGGCGGAAACCGCTGAAAAATTATGGTACGTTTTGCACACGTACTCAGGTTATGAAAATAAGGTGAAGGCGAACTTGGAATCACGTGTTCAATCCATGGGCATGTCAGATTACATTTTTCGGGTTGTCGTGCCTGAAGAGGAAAGTGAACAAGTCAAGGATGGTAAGGCCAAGACTGTTGTTGAAAACGACTTTCCGGGATACGTTTTGGTTGAAATGATCATGACGGATCAAGGCTGGTACATTGTTCGGAACACGCCTGGTGTCACTGGTTTCGTTGGTTCTCATGGTGGTGGTTCAAAGCCAACGCCACTATTGCCTGATGAAGTTGCCCTGATTTTGAACCGAATGGGTGTCGATGCACGTCATCAAAGTGACTTTGAAGTTGAAGTGGGCGAATCTGTCCGGATCGTTGACGGGGCCTTTTCTGACATGGAAGGGAAAGTTACCGAAGTTGACGCTGAACACGAAAAGCTGAAGGTTAACGTTGACATGTTTGGTCGTGAAACGTCAGCTGAATTAGACTTCAACCAAATTGATAAAATCCAATAAACCTTGTCAGCCCTAGCTGAACATGGTAAACTACTACGGTATGCAATTTAGTGTACCGTGGGAGGCGTAATCTTAGCGCGCCATCAACTACCACATCAAGGAGGAATTGAACATGGCTAAAAAAGTAGCTAATGTTGTTAAGTTACAAATTCCTGCCGGTAAAGCAACACCTGCTCCGCCGGTTGGTCCTGCTTTAGGTCAAGCAGGGATTAACATCATGGGATTCACAAAGGAATTCAATGCACGGACTGCTGACCAAGCAGGCTTGTTGATTCCAGTTGTGATCACTGTTTATGAGGATCGTTCATTCGACTTCATTACAAAGACACCGCCAGCTTCTGTTTTATTGAAGAAGGCTGCTGGTGTTGAACACGGTTCTGGCGAACCCAACACGAAGAAGGTTGCTACTGTAACCAAGGCGCAAGTTGAAGAAATCGCCAAGACTAAGATGCAAGATCTAAACGCTGCCGACGTCGAAGCCGCAATGCGCATGGTCGAAGGTACCGCACGGAGCATGGGCTTTACTGTAGAAGGCTAAGCCACATCTGTTTGAGTACGGATACTCAGCAAAAGCTGAATGTATCAGGTGGAAGGTAGGACGGCCAGTAATGGTTGGTGCTATCGTCATACCACATTTGCAAGGAGGAAAACACAATGGCCACAAAAAAGGGCAAGAAGTACCAAGACGCCGCTAAGCAAGTCGACAAGACAAAAGCTTACGGTGTAGAAGACGCTGTTGCCTTGGTGAAGAAGATCGACTTCGCGAAGTTCGATGCTACGGTTGAAGTTGCTTTCAACCTCAACTTGGACACCAAGCAAGCAGACCAACAGTTACGTGGGGCAATGGTTTTGCCTAACGGAACTGGTAAGACACAACGTGTAATCGTTTTTGCACGTGGTGAACAAGCACAAGCCGCTAAGGATGCCGGTGCTGATGAAGTCGGTGACGACGATTTGGTTCAACGCATTTCCGATGGTTGGTTAGACTTTGACGTTGCCATTGCAACGCCTGACATGATGGCCAAGGTTGGTCGTTTGGGTCGCCAATTAGGACCTAAGGGCTTGATGCCTAACCCTAAGACGGGGACTGTAACGATGAACGTTACCCAAGCCGTTAAGGATGCAAAGGGTGGCCAAGTGACTTACCGGACTGACCGTGACGGAAACGTTCACGTTCAAATTGGTAAGGTTTCATTTAGTGAAGACCAATTGGTCGGTAACTTTAAGGCTATCGAAGAAGTCGTTGTTCGCGCACGTCCAGCCGCAGTTCGTGGCACGTACGTTCAGCACTTGTCAATCGCTTCAACGTTCGGCCCAGCCGTAACAGTTGACGTTGCTAGTTTCTAATTAGCCGTTGACGGATTGACGTTGCTTTGCTAAGATAGTCAAGTAATTTAATTTACCTAAGACTCAGGTGGTTTCGACCTTAATATCCTGCCGAGGCAAAGCAATTCGTGTGAATGACTTTGAGCCCGTTGTCTTAGACTTAGGACAACGGGATTTTTTAGGTAAAAAATCAATCATGGAGGTGTAAAACGTGAGTAAAGAAACAATTGCAGTTAAAGCTGCCATCGTTGACGAAGTCGCTAAAAAGTTGACTGACGCCAACTCTGTCGTTGTTGTTGACTACCGTGGTTTAACGGTTGAAGAAGTTACGGATTTGCGTAAGCAATTACGTGACGCAGACGTTGCTATGGAAGTTATCAAGAACAAGATCTTAACTCGTGCCGCTGATAAAGCTGGTGTTGCTGACTTAAACCCAACATTCGCTGGCCCAACCGCTGTTGCCTTTGGTAACGGTGAAGACGCCATCGCTGCAGCGCGGATCTTAGCCAAGTTTGCTAAGGATCACGATGTCCTTGAAATCAAGGGTGGAATGATGGAAGGTAAGGTTGTCTCTGTTGATGAAATCAACACTTACGCAACGTTACCAAGTCGCGAAGACCTGCTTTCAATGCTTGCTTCCGAATTGCAATCACCAATTCGCAGCTTCGCATTTGCTGTTAAGCAAGTTGCCGACAATAAGGACGACGAACCTGCTGCTTAATGTAGCTTAAATCGTAACTACTAACATTAACCGGCGTGACCGGTAAAACCCAATATTGGAGGAATACAATCATGGCTTTAGATACTCAAAGCATTGTTGATCAATTAAAAGAAGCAACCATCGTTGAATTAAACGACTTGGTTAAAGCAATCGAAGAAGAATTTGGTGTTAGCGCAGCTGCTCCTGTTGCCGCTGCTGGTGCTGCTGGTGGAGACGCCGCTGCCAAGACTGAATTCGACGTTGAATTGACTAGTGCTGGTTCAGCTAAGATCAAGGTTATCAAGGCTGTCCGTGAAGCAACTGGTTTAGGTTTGAAGGATGCCAAGGACTTAGTTGATGGCGCTCCTAAGAACGTTAAGGAAGGCTTGTCAGAAGACGAAGCCAACGACTTGAAGGCTAAGTTGGAAGAAGCCGGCGCTTCAGTTACTTTGAAGTAATTTAGAGACCGTTTTAAAAAGCAGTCCCCATTGTGGGACTGCTTTTTTTGTGGTTTCAATGAGCAACGTGTAAAAATGGCAAAGTGGGCGTGCATGTAAGGGATTGTTTAAAAAGAACGCAATCGACCACCTGAATTAGTGGAACATGGTAAACTAGAGAAGATTTTAACAGGGGGAACAATTATGCACATTTTACGCAACATGTGGGCGGCAATTAATCGCCACATGACGCTATTACGATTACTGTTTGTCTTTTCCGTGCTGCTCTATGTTATCCATGAAGTGGGACGGGATCTTCAACAGATTAGTGGCGATCAGGTCGCTGAGACGTTTGCGCAACAGACACCGACAACGTTACTCATCATGTTAGTGGTGGGGTTCATTGCGGTGACACCAATGCTAAATTACGATTTTAATATCGTTAAGTTTTTACCAGGTACGTTTAAACGGGGGTATGTGATTCGGTCGGGGTGGACCGTTAACACATTCACTAACATTGCCGGGTTCGGGGGCCTCCTTGGCGCGAGCTTACGGGCGAACTTTTACAGTAAGGGGGCAACACGGAAGGAAATTCTGTTTGCCATCTCCAAGATTGCCCTCTTTTTAGTAACGGGCTTGTCACTCGTCTGTTGGATTTCACTCATTCAAATCTTCGTGTTCCATTTTGGGCTGGTCTTTGCCCGGTACTGGATCTGGCTTGCTGGCGGGGCCCTTTATTTCCCCGTCATCATGCTGGTCACCCACTTTACTGACGCTGAATTCTTTAACGATTTGACCATCCGGCGCCAGCTATCACTGATGGCTGGCTCAAGCTTCGAATGGATCGGCTGTGCGTTGTTCTTCATCCTTATCGGTGCGTTAATGGGCATTCATGTTGACCTGGCTGCTGTCTTGCCAATGTTTGCCGTGGCGTCCGTCGCAGGGGTCGTTTCGATGATTCCTGGTGGCCTCGGTTCATTTGATACGTTTATGATAACGGGCCTTGGCTTCATTGGTGTGGGGAAGGCAGACGCGCTGGTTTGGTTACTGTTGTACCGAATTTTCTATTACATCTTGCCATTTTTGGTCGGCGTCTTTTTCTTCATTCAGGACACTGGCGTCAAGATCAACAACGCGTTTGAAGGCCTCCCGATGCAACTGTTCCGGCGGATGGCCCACATCTTCTTGACGGTCTTCCTGTGGTTTTCTGGAGTCATGATCATTCTGATTTCCACGTTCCCGCATTTGCAGGAGTATAACAAGATTTATGGGGCGTTCTATGGGTACGTCGTTTACTTTGCAAACCAGACAACAAACATCATCATGGGCTTTCTGTTGATTGGGCTGGCGCGCGGGGTTAATTCCCGGGTTAAACGAGCGTTTTGGCCGACGACTGTGGTATTGATCATGGCAGCGCTCAATACGCTGTGGAAAGACCCCTCAATTAAGATGAGTGTGTTCCTCGTGCTGGTGTTGCTTGCCCTGTGGTTATCGCACAAGGAATTCTACCGGGAGCACTTTGAGTATTCCTGGGGGGCCATGCTCGTTGATGGCATCAGCTTTGTGGGAATCTTTGTGACCTATATAATTGTTGGAGTGTATAACACACCGAATTATCAACGCTTACACCATGTGCCACGGGCCGCGCTGTTTCCTACCGAACGAATGTGGCTGAGCGGGCTGATTGCCATTGCGATCGCGATGCTGATTTTGACCGCCGTTTACTGGTATTTACACAACGGAAAGTCATCCATCTTCCAGATGCCGTTTGATGAAAAGCGGGTCGCCAACGTGATGAATCGGTATGGTGGAAATGAGGTGAGCCACCTCGCGTACCTGAAGGATAAGCTCCTGTACTTTTATCAAGTCGATGGGGAAGACAAAATCTTCTTTATGTACCGGAAAAAGGCTGATCGCCTGATCGTGATGGGCGAACCGGTTGGGGATCAACAGTATCGGGATGCAGCAATTAGTGCGTTTATGAACGTCGCTGACAAGGAGGGCTACTCGATTGTCTTCTACGAGATCGATGAAGACCTAACCATGTGCTTACACGAAATGGGGTACGACTTCTTTAAGTTTGGTGAAGAAGGTTACGTCAACCTGCCGTCGTTTAGTATGGAAGGGAAGAAACGAAAGTCAGATCGAAACTTGATGAGTAAGTTTGATCGCGATGGTTTTACCTTTGAAACACTAAAGCCACCGTTTTCTGCGGCAACGATTGCGGAGTTACGGGCCATTTCGGATGATTGGTTGGATGGACAAAACGAAAGTGGCTTCTCCCTTGGCTTTTTTGATGAGTACTACTTAAACCAAGCGGCCATTTATGTGTTAAAGGACGCGGAGCAACACATCGTGGCGTTTACCACCGATATGCCAACGCAGACGGCGGTCGCGTCCATTGACCTGATGCGTTACGCCAAGACGGCACCATCAGGGACCATGGACGTAATGTTCATTCACCTTTTGCAACAGAATGCTGCCGACGGGTTCCAAGAATTCAACATGGGGATGGCGCCGTTATCTAACGTCGGTGTCTCCCGGTTTAGCTTTATTGAGGAACGGATTGCCCACCTAATTTATGAGTACGGTTACCGCTTTTATGGTTTCCAGGGGCTCCGTAACTATAAAGACAAATACGTAACCAGTTGGCACCCCAAGTACATCGCGTACCGGCGCCGGAGCTCACTTATCTTTACCATGATGCAAATAACGTTTGTAGTGAATGAAAAACGTTCGAAAAAGGCCAAAGAAATTTTGCTCTTAAAGCGGAATGTTGAAAAGCCTGGTTCGGTCAGGTAAGCTCAATCGCGTAGAAAAAACAACACCAATTATTTGCGTGTTGTTTTTTTGTGCGCTTGAAAGTAAAATAAGTTAATACAAATAACTAATAGATATTCGCTATTTGTTTAGTTATTAATAGAAAACTGAGTTAAAGCATAACTGGTTTAACGAAAAGAAATAAATGAATAATAACTCAAACCAGTGAGTGAAGATTCTTACGCAATGGATACATTTGCCTTTTTTACGGCATTTCTAAGCATAAAGACATTTTCTGGAGGAAATTATATTAGGGTTTGTTGAATTATTATTCATTTGATTAATGTATCAATGTCACTTTATTAAGCTTAAAATAATCAAGAAATAACTTTAGATAAAAGTTAAAAGGCGAATTGTTCCTAAACGGTAATAATTATGATGCGATTTTTTTGATAGACTGATAATGTGATTTTTTCAAAAACAATTTATTAAAATGGCTTGGGTATTAGTTACATATATTGCAGTGAGGATTCAAATTTCAATGGGGTTAATTCATTTCGAATGAGAGAGGGAAAATTTTATGAGTAAAGTTTTGATCACTGGCGGCGCTGGCTTTATTGGTTCCAATTTAGCGCATCGTCTGGTTGAAAACGGGGACGACGTTGTAATCGTGGATGATTTGTCAATGGGATTGAGATCGAATCTTGCGGATTTAAGCAACATCACATTTTACGAGCATTCCATTACGGATGAAGCATTTATGGCGGAACTACTAATTAATGAGAAATTCGATTACATTTTCTTATTGGCGGCTGTGGCAAGTGTTGCAGATTCAGTTGAACGTCCCTTTCAAACTCATGAAATTAATCAAGAAGCCGATATCTTTATTCTAGAAACAATTCGAAAAAACCATTTAGCACCGGAAAAAGTTTTGTTTTCTTCTTCAGCTGCGGTATATGGAAATGATCCTGAGTTACCAAAGCAAGAAAATTCGCCCATTAGACCCATGACACCTTATGCAATTGATAAATTTTCGGCGGAAAGATTTATGATTTCCTACGCAAAGTTATATAGCATAAATGCGGTTGCGGTTAGATTTTTTAATGTTTACGGACCAAAGCAGAATCCTAACTCACCTTATTCTGGCGTTCTGTCCATTTTGACGAGCGCAATGAAAGAAAATAAGACCTTTAGTATCTTTGGCGATGGTGAACAGTCTCGCGATTTTGTGTATATAGATGATGTTGTTGACGCGCTAAATCTACTGACTTTTGAATCTGATGTAAGGGGCGATGTTTATAACATCGCAACTGGAAGCGAGACGTCTTTGAAAAATGTTATTAAGACCATGGAGGACGTTACCGGTCTGACGATTGATGTACAAAAAATGCCAGAACGGGCGGGTGATGTAAAGCACTCGGTAGCAAATATAGATAAGATATGCAAACTCGGTTTTGTTCCCAAAGTTGTAATTAGCGAAGGTCTAAATAAATATTGGAAATCTCTTTAGGAAAAGTGAGAGTGAGGAATTAACTTGCAAATTTCAGAAAATACTTTTAAAAAGACAGATGACTTGAGCAGTCTTCCCTTCGTTGAGAAAATTGGTTCTCCAATTCAATCGCGATACTCTAGAGTTAAGCGAGTTTTTGACGTTCTGTTTGCTTTAATTTTGGGCATTGTTGTATTACCAATAATTTTGCTTTTTGCCTTATTTGTAAAAATTGATTCTAAGGGTGGTGCCTTTTACTCTCAGCAGCGTGTGGGTTACATGGGGCGCTTAATTAAAATAACAAAATTGCGATCAATGGCTGAAGATGCGGATAGATGAACTCCCACAAATCTGGAATGTAATCAAGGGAGATATGAGTTTTATTGGTCCGCGTCCTGAGAGACCGGAACTCACTCAAGAGTTCAGTGAACAATACAAAAATTTCGAACAACGACTACGAGTTATGCCAGGTCTTAGCGGCTATGCACAGGTACATGGAGGCTATGATGTAACACCTGGTGAAAAAGCAAATTTAGATGAACATTATATAAATCATTTCAGTCTGAAAATGGATTTTGAAATAATATTTGATACAATTCGTGTGGTTCTTACAGGCGATGGTGCTAGATAAGTGTTTTATAAAGAGGTTTGTTAGTGGAACCAGAAATCGGGTCCCACTTTTTTGATTCGATGGCCCTTAGCATGAGCAATCGGTATATATTAATAGATTTCAGACAACTATTTTGAAAGGTTAAAATGAAAGACAAAAATGAGTTAGTCTCAGTAATTATGCCTGCATATAATGCTGAAGGGACGATTGAAAAGTCAATTATATCGGTTCTTAATCAATTATATTCAAATACAGAACTAATAATCGTAGATGACGCCTCGACAGATCAAACTGAGACTATTGTTCGACATTACCTAAATGAGCCACGGGTGAAATACATTCGGTTAAAGACAAATGCTGGAATAGCTGAAGCAAGAAATGTTGCCATTAAGGCTTCTGATGGTCGATACATTGCTTTCCTGGATAGTGATGATACATGGAATAAGACAAAACTAACATTACAAGTTCGACAGATGCAGCGTTTAAATGTGAGCGCATCTTTTTCAGCCTATATTCGCTTGAAAAGTAATGGACAAGTAACAGCTAAGGAAAAAGTGGATGCGAAAAGAGACGCCTATGGTTTTAAAGAGCTTCTAGGTGGTAATCCAATTGGGATGTTAACCGTTATGCTAGATTCTAAGCGCATTCCAAAGGAGGCAATCGTTTTCCCTCAAGTTTCTCATGAGGATTACGCTTTGTGGTTAACCCTTGCTAGAGATAGAGACGTCATTTTTAATAACTATTCACATGATCCGCAGGCAAACTATTTGGTGCATGGTTCACATACTTCAAATAAATTTAAATCTGCGTATTGGACTTTTAAAATATACAAAGGGTATTTAAATCTTGGTCTTGTAAAATCTCTTTTCTGTTTTACAAGGTATTTAGCAACTCAAATCAGCAAAAGGATTTAAAGTTACGTGTAAATATTTTCATCGACGATTATTGTAACGCGTTATGGATATCAAGGATGCGGTAATTTAAATGCTTTGAAATCATGTCAAAGACACTCCACGGGACTTTTTTATTAGCAAAGTAAGGAATAGGAACTTGTAATTATGAATTTTAGGAAACTCAAGCTTGTAGAATTAATTAAAAATGTTCGAGTAATGATGTATCCATTTTACTTAATTCAAAAAAACATTTTCATTTCAAAATTTTATTGCCAATGGAAACTGCTGAAAGCATCAGAGACGAAGGACTTTCTGTAGCACGTTTTGGTGATGGTGAATTTAATTTAATGTTTAGAAAACATGGCATTAATTTCCAAGAATATGATGCGGAACTGTCAAAAGAGCTAATAGATTTGGCCGAAAATATGAGACATACAAAAAATGGAAAACTACGATTAGCACTCCCTCATGCGTTGGTTAATACCCGTTTAGACAAGCCTTCGGTTAAATTTTTTTGGTGGAATTACACTGTGAAAAATGGATTTGCTTTAGCTAGGGCCTTTAACAATAATGAGTACCTAGATACAAACTTTAGTAGAACGGTTTCCGAACTATCTAATCATGAATATGTTCGGAAACATGTTGAATTAACAAAAAGCATTTGGGCAGGACGAAACGTCGTTATTGTCGAAGGAAAAGGTACTAAATTTGGTGTGGGAAATGATCTTTTAGACGGAGCACTTAAAGTTGAACGAATTATTTGCCCCGTTATAAACGCCTTTTCAGTTATTGATGAAATCGAAAAACAAGTAAGCAATGTAAGTGAGTGTTTAGATAATCCATTAATATTATTGGCATTGGGGCCTACTGCAACAGTCTTAGCAGCAAGATTTAGCAATGAAGGCCTTCAAGCAGTTGATATTGGTCATTTTGATTTGCAATACGAATATTTAATGAAGAACAGATTTAAGAAGATTCGGATTGACGGAAAATATAATAATGAGTTGATAAATCCCTTAAGCACAAATGTAAAAAAAGATAACCAATATGAATCAGAAATATTTGCTGATGTAGAACGTGGTTTTGAATGAGGTATAGTATGGATTTTCCTGTAGATTTTGTTATTACTTGGGTCAATCAAAATGATCAAGAGTGGCAGAAAAAGTACAATAAATATTCTCAACGTAACAAAGATCCAGAAAGCACAATTCGGTATAGGGATTACGGGACTTTAAAGTACTTGTTTCGGTCCATACAAAAGTATGCCCCTTGGGTACATCATGTCTATGTAGTTACTGATTGCCAAGTGCCGGATTTTTTAAAGGAAGATTATGAAGGCGTAACTATCATTGATCATAAAGAAATAATTGATGCCGATGTCTTGCCGACGTTTAATTCGAATGTAATTGATTTATTTTTAGCGAAAATCCCAAATCTTTCGGAACATTTTGTTTATTTCAATGATGATATGTTTTTAAATAAAGCTACTAACATTACCGACTTTTTTGATGATAATGGCAATGCCAGAGATATATTAGGCTTGAATGTGATCATGCCTACGGGAATATTTGATCATACTTATGTGAATAATATGGCGGTAATTAATGACGCCTTTAAGAAAAAGGCGTTTTTAAAAGAAAATTGGCGATTACTGTTTAATATTAAATATGGAAAATGGAACTTTGTGTCCTTGTTGTTAATGTGGATCCCACGGTTTTCGCGCTTTTGCGATCCGCACACGCCAATTTCATTTAAAAAGTCTCAAATAAATGACTTGAATAGACGCTACCCAGAGATTATTGAAAACACTAAAGAAAACCGCTTTCGATCAACTTCTGATTTTTCAATTTGGATATACCGTTATTATGCAATGCTTATGGGCAAGTTCGCGCCACGAGCCATTAAGTTTGGCCAACATTATGCATTAAATGAATATCAGCAGATTGAAAAAGATATCTTAAATGGGAAACATGCTTTGATTAATATAAATGATGCTGATAATTTAACTAGTGATGAATATACAACGGCCATTTCAAGTATTACGTTAGCGTTTGAGAAGCACCTTTTTGAAAAAAGTAAATATGAAAAATGAATAAGAGGTACCTTAAGTTATGCACGACGGAGTTCAAAAAGGAAAAATCAATATTAACCCTGTGATGGTGTTACTTTGGACTAATGTTTTTTATCAAGTATTCTTTAATAGTTCATGGCGTGAACGATTTTCTGGAGATGTTGGAAAGTATGTTGGCTATAGTTTAATTGCTTTATTAATGGTAGTTGTAGTAATTAATTTGTTGAGATATGTATCCAAAATTGAAATAATGATTCCTGCCTTTATTTTAGTATTCCTAGGAATCTATTTAATCTGGTTTGGAAATTTGACTGTTGGAACAACTTTTTTGTTTGCGATTATTGCTTTGTTATACAATCCCGAAAAAATATTTGAAGTTTACTATTGGGCTACAATTACTGCGGTTGCAATAGTTATATTATTAAGCTTAACATCGGTGTTGCCACTTCATGATTCGTTAGGTGGGGCGTTAACATTAGGGTTCCGAAACGTTAATACAACCGGCTTTTATATCGGAATATTATTAATTGAATATGCAGCTGTAAACCCAAAACGTGTACATTTTTTGTACTGGATAACATATGGAATAGGGTTAATGGTTGAATACTTGCTGTTTGGTGATAAGACGATTGTAGGAGTTATGATTGCTTTTGCTTTGTTGGTTTCTGTAGATAGAGTTAAGCCGGCACTTTTTAAAAACAAGCTTGTGCGAGCACCTTTTTCGATCTTGCCATTTATATTAGGATATACCGCTTTTTCATTGGCCAATGATTTTGGAACAACGGCCTTCAGCCTTAAAGTCAACCACTTCTTAACAAACCGAGTTTTTATTTGGAACTATTATTTAATCACTTATCCGGCGCATTGGTTACCGGCATATAAACAATTAAGTATGAAGCAAATCAATATGAACGTTTTTTCAGCATCAACATTCGATGGAGCCTACGTGGCCTATCCGCTAAGCATTGGATGGTTCCTATCAATACTATGCTTGGTTACCTTTTCTCTCTATATATACATATATATGAAGAAAAATAGTGGCTTAGCAATTGTCGGGATTATATTTGTAATATTAGGTTTTTCAGAAAGCTTAATATTATCTTTTTATCAATCACCGGTTGCTGTTGTGGCACTGGGAATTGGTCTAAAATCGCTATTTCAACGTAAAGAAAGAAAAGTATAAAAACAATGAAAAAAGTGCTTCTTACAGGCATGGGCCATCAATTAGGTGGCACTGAATCATTTATAGATACCTTAATAGACAACAATAAAGACAACATTGAATGGGCTATTTTATCGGCGACAAACGATACTGTGGTCAAAGAGTCACATTGGAATGCGTTCAACATCCCTGTATATAAGCTTAAAAATATTTTTGGACTGAAAAATGCTTTACGTCGATCAAAAATATTTAGTGAGTTTTTACGAGGTCATAATTTTGATGTTCTTCATATTAATGCGACAACGTTAAATACTGTGTATATGGCGCGGGCAGCACTTAAACAAGGAGTTAGTGTTGTTTATCAGGTTCATAATACTGCACCGTCTGGGTATAGCTATTTTGAGAAATTGTTAACAAGTATAAATAAAAATATTGCACGTTATTATTTACTTAAACATCCCGAAATTCAATTAGTATCGGTTAGTGATGAGGCTGCTGAAAAGGTCTTTGGAACTGAATTAGCAAAAAAAGTAAAAGTTATCGTTAACGGTATTTCGACAGATAAATATTGTTTTGACGATAGAGAAAGAACTCAAATGCGAGTTTCTCTGGAATTGAAGGAAAACGACTATGTAGGAATTGTGGTTGCTCGGTTAATGCCAATTAAAAATATTCAGTGGTTAATTTCGATCATGGCGAATGCAAATCAGAATGTACTACAAAAATTATTAATTGTTGGCGAAGGTCCCGAAAGAGAAAATTTGAGTGCTTTAATAAAGGAAAATGGTTTACAAGAGAAGGTTGTTCTTTTAGGTGAACAAAAGGATGTTCAAAAATTCCTTTTTGCTGCAGATTTATTTTTGCTTACGTCTTATTCCGAAGGTTTATCTATTAGTGTTATTGAGGCGCAGGCTTCTGGATTACCAGTATTAGTATCAGAAGGCATTCCTAAGGTAACGAATATAACCGGACAAGTGTTCTTTATGGGACTTGATCAGACGGAAGAAAAATGGATTAAAGAAATTCAAAGAATTAAGCAAGAGCATTTAATTTGGAATCGAGTAGATAGTAATAATATGGTTGAAAAATCTGAATTCTCAAAGGAACGCTTTCGACGAGAAATTTTAAGGTTATATGGAGTATAAGCTATTTTGAAATCAAGAACACAAAATTCAATAAAGAATTCAACGATTGCTTTTTGGGGACAAATAATAGTATTAATTACTCAATTTGCAACTCAAACTGCGTTTGTCAAATTTTTAGGCGCACAGTATGTCGGCGCAAATGGGTTGTTCTCAAATTTATTAACATTATTATCTTTTGCTGATTTAGGTTTAGGAGGTGCAATTACCTTTGCACTATATGAGCCTCTGGCAAAAGGAGATATTGATAATATTCAAGCCATTATGGCTCTATTTAGGAAAACATATCATGCCATTGGAACTGCAATTCTTCTTATGGGATTGTTTTTTTCTTTGTTTATAGATCATTTTATTAATAACAGTTCAACAATACCGCATGTACAGATGATGTTTATCTTGTTTGTTATTAACTCTGCGGCAAGTTACTTTTTTGCATATTTAAGATCGCTATTAGTTGCCAACCAACAAGGATATGTAGATACTTTAAACCGTGTTGGTTTTACTTTTATGCAGGCTGTTTTACAAATAACTTTTTTAGCAATGTTTAGGCAGTACATTATTTTCTTACTGTTACAAATCTTCTTTACGGTGACTTCAAATTTAGCCCTCACAAGGAAAACGTTTAGATGGTTCCCATATTTACGTAATAGACACCTTAAAACAAAAATTTCGAAAGAGTCTTTGGCACAAATTAGGCTTAATGTTGTTGGAGCAATTGCATCGAGATTTGGAATTGTTGTATCCAATGGTACGGACAATCTGCTTTTATCATCTTTTATCGGGCTAAGTATTGTCGGTAAATATACCAGTTACATGCTAATTTTTAATAGTTCACAAAACATTTTAAATCAGGCTTTTTCTGCCGTTATATCAAGTATTGCAAATTTTTCAGTTGATAGAAAGATGGAAAAAGAAGAGACAATTTTTTTTCGATATCTATACTTGGTATTTGGGATTGCGTTAGTTGGCGCTATCTCTCTCCAAATTGTTGTACAATACTTTGTTGTTCTATGGATTGGAAAATATTATTTGTTGCCAAAAGTAACCGTCTTTTTGATGGTTACAATATGGTTTTTTAATGTTTGTAGGTATGGAGTTCAAGGGTTTATTACAGCGCATGGGCTGTATTGGGAAACAAAGTGGAAGTCAATACTAGAGGCACTAGTTAATTTAGGAATAAGTCTATTATTAATTAGTACGACTTCATTAGGCGTTAATTCGGTTGTCATTGGAACATTGACATCTGTAGTGGCGATTTCTCTATGGTGGGAACCACTAATTGTAAAACAAAAAGTTCGTTCAATTTCTCAAAGTAAATTAATCCTGTTTTATGGTCGTGGAATTGGTTTGTACTTGTTATTGAGTTCTGCAATAACTATAGGACATGTATCTGATTATTTACTGGTGCATTCATTTGGAATAAATGTTTTGATTCTTATTGGAGTAGTTCTTTTAACTGTTTTAGTGTATATAATTGCAAATTTTCATGCTGTTGAGCAAAAATATTACTTTTTATTAGGTGGTCGTTTAATGACATTCAAACGGAACTGATTAGTAAATTAGGACGAATCGTAACTGTAAAAGTACCCTTGAACATGAGATGGGTGGCAGGGTTTATTTAACGGACGCTTTATACACGCACAATAAAATCCATCTCTCATAATTCAAGTTATGAGGGATGGATTTTAAATTAATCATAAAAGAGTAGCAAGTAAATTTTTTACGCATGTGGCATCGTCGTCACGTGTTTAAATGTCTTAAAGTAGTCGAAAATCTGGTCAATGGACGTTGCGTTGACCATTAAATCAAGGTCACTGACGGGGAGAAAGTCAACCTCTGCAGCGTCCACGAACCACTGCCACAGTGAATCATAGAAATGATCAATGTTGAAGAGGGCAATGGGCTTTGTGTGGATGTCGATCTTACTCCATGAAAGCATGGTGCCCAGTTCTTCAAACGTGCCAAAACCACCAGGCAAAACAATGAAAGCATCGGAACGGGCCAACATTTGTTCCTTACGTTCATCCATGGTGTGGACCTCAACTAAATGGGTGAGGTGGTGGCTTTCAGTACTGATTTCCTTAAGAAAGCGGGGCATGATCCCGGTCACTTGACCACCGGCATCAATGGTGGCATTCGCAACGGTCCCCATGAGGCCGTCAGAGGACCCACCGTAAACGAGTTGGATGTTATGGTCGGCCAGGTAACCACCAAGCAAGGCGGCCTGAACGGCATACTCTGGGTTGTCACCGGGCATGGACCCGCAAAAAACACATAGTGAATTGATTTCTGTCATGAATGGTGCCTCCTGTGAGTTATCCACTTAAGTATACCACGGCCGCTATCAGCTGATTCTGCGTAAACGAAAGCGACTGCCCACCCTGATAAAGGGGGAGCAGTCGCTTTTTGAATGGTTAGTTGTTAAGTGGTTAAGCCTTCTTTGGGCCACCGATTTGGTAATCGTCGTTGCTCATGGCTTCAACGTTTCCGAGGCGGTAGCCGTTACCAACCTGACTGAAGAAGTCATGGTTTGAGGTTGAGGTGGAAATCCCGTTCATAACGACAGGGTTCACATCGTCGGCTGTATCTGGGAAGAGGGGATCTTGGCCCAGGTTCATCAGCGCTTTGTTTGCGTTATAGCGGATGAACTTCAGAACGTCATCAGACCAGCCAACCCGGTCGTAAACGAGGTGGGTGTATTTCTCCTCGTTTTCGTACAGGTAATAAAGAAAGTCGTACATCCAATCCTTTAAACCTTGTTGTTCATTTTCAGTAAGCTGCTTCATGGCCAGCTGGAACTTGTAACCGATGTACGTGCCGTGGACAGATTCATCCCGCAAAATCAGTTTAATAATTTCTGCAACGTTGTTCAGCTTGTTGTGACCAAGGTAGTATAGGGGCGTGTAGAAACCGGAGTAGAACAAGAAGGTCTCTAGGAAGACGCTTGAGATCTTCTTTTTTAGCGGGCTACTATCGTCATGGTACAGCGTGTAGATCCGCTTCGCCTTGTTTTGCAGGAGGTCCTCAGAATCACTCCAGTCAAAAATTTCGTCAATTTCATCCGGTGTGTTCAGGGTCTCGAAGATGGTGGAGTAACTTTTGGCGTGCACAGATTCCATGAACTGAATGTTATTCAACACAGCAGTTTCGTGGGTTGTCCGAACATCCTGCCGAAGCGCCGCCATCCCGTCCTGTGACTGTAAGGTGTCTAAAAGGGTCAACCCACCAAAGACGTGACCAACGACCCATTTGTGGTCGTCATCCAAAGTGCGCCAGTCATCGAGGTCGTTTGAAACGGGGATCCGGGTATCAAGCCAGAATTGCTCCGTTAATTTTTCCCATGTTGCTTTATCGATTTCATCGGAAACCTGGTTCCAATTGATGGCTTTGTAGTTGCCATTGTCCATTATGTTGTCCTCCTGGCCTAAATACTGCAGCTTTCACATTCGTTCGCGCCCACTTCGCCATCATTATCTGTAAACGTGCGGACGTAATACACAGACTTACAGCCCTTTTTCCATGCATAGTAACGCAGGATGTTGAGATCACGGGTCGTCATCTTGTTCGTACGGCCATCTTTCCATTCGTACAGTCCTTCAGGAAGTGTTGACCGCATGAAGAAGGTGAGTGCCATCCCTTGATCAATGTGTTCTTGAGCCGTTGCGTACACATCAACCACTTTCCGCATATCAATGTCGTAGGCCGATTGATAATAAGGCAGGGTGTCGTTTGAAAGGTATGGTGCTGGATAATAAATCTTTCCGATCTTCTTTTCTTGCCGTTCTTCGATCCGGTTAACGATGGGGTTCAAACTTGCCGTTGTGTCATTAATGTAGGAGATCGATCCGTTAGGCGCAATGGCCATCCGGTTTTGGTGATACAACCCATCGGCCATAACAGCAGCCTTCAACGCAGCCCAATCTTCCTTAGTCGGAATGAAGATGCCGGCGAATTGTTCAGCGACTTTGGCACTAGTTGGGGCCCAATTCTTAGTGGTGTACTTGTCAAAGTAGGCGCCACTCGCGTAAGTTGAGTTTTCAAACCCGACAAACGTTTGGTGGCGTTCACGAGCAATGTCGTTAGAGGCTTTTAATGACCAGTAATTCAGCAACATGAAGTACACTTTAGTGAAGTCTAAGGAATCAGCGTCCCCATAATGCATGTGATTCTTGGCAAAGTAAGCGTGCAATCCCATGGCACCAAGACCGATGGCGTGGCTTTCTTCGTTACCATGTTGCACACTTGGCACAACATCAATGTTACTGTGGTCGGTTACGTAGGTCAATGCACGAACCATGGCGTCAACGGAATGTCCAAAGTTAGGGGATGCCATCAAGTTAACGATGTTTGTCGACCCAAGGTTACAACTAACATCTTTACCCAACACATCATATTCTTGGCGATTGTTGATCTTTGAGGGTGTCATCACCTGGAGGATTTCTGAACATAAATTACTCATGATGATTTTACCGGCAATTGGGTTGTTGAGGTTGGCGGTATCAATGTTCACAACATAAGGATAACCAGATTCTTGTTGGAGCTTGCTGATTTCAGTTTCTAATGTGCGGGCCCGGATCTTTTTTTTGGCGATCGCAGGGTTGGCCACCAGGTTGTCATATTCTTTTGTAATGTCCACGTAGGAGAATGGGGTGCCGTAAACTTTTTCCACGCTTTGTGGTGAAAAGAGGTACATGTCGGCATCTGCTGCGACTAGTTCATAAAACTTGTCGGGAATCGTGATCCCAAGTGAAAGGGTCTTGACCCGGATCTTTTCATCCGCATTTTCCTTTTTGGCACTCAAAAAGGCGACAATATCAGGATGGAAAACGGATAAGTACACGACACCGGCTCCTTGACGTTGGCCAAGTTGGTTTGAGTAAGAGAAGGAGTCCTCCAGTAACTTCATTACGGGAACGACACCGGAAGCGGCGTTTGCAATGCCTTTAATTGGTGCACCGGCCTCACGCAGGTTGGAGAGGTTGATCCCGACCCCACCACCAATCCGTGATAATTGAAGCGCAGAGTTGATGCCACGGCCAATGGCATTCATGTCGTCTGTCATTTGAAGCACAAAACAGGACACCAATTCGCCACGGCGGGCCCGGCCAGCGTTAAGAAAACTGGGAGTAGCAGGTTGGTAACGTTGGTGAATGATTTCATCGGCTAAGGCCATGGCGAGATCTTCGTCACCATCGGCAAAAAACAGGGCGTTCATGGCAACACGATCGGCAAAGCGTTCAAGGTAAAGCTGGTTATCATTTGTGCGCAATGCGTACTGTGCGTAGAATTTGTACGCAGCCATAAACGTTTTAAAGTGAAAATCTTGTTCTGCTAAGTAGGTGTAGAGCCGTTCAACGAAGGCAAACTCGTACTGTTCAAAAAAGGCGCGTTCGATGTAATTATTATTCAGTAAGTAGTCAAACCGGTCACGGAGACTGTCAAAGCGCATGGTGTTGGGTTCCACATTTTCGGTTAAAAAAGCAGCCAGTGCTTCCTGGTCTTTATTTAGCGGAATTTGTCCGTTGACCGGAATGTTGATTTGATTGTTGAGATCGTAATAAGAAACGTCGGTTAACTCGTTTAGTGCCATGAATTCCACTCCCTGAATTTTTGATAAAAGAAAAGACGCGCGCAAGGCCGGTTACGTGCGTCATGAATGCCAATGAATGAAGCGTTAATGCTTAGGCTAACGTCGCTAATACATCAGGACGGAAACCAGAGACAACAGCTTCTCCAGCATCGACGACGGGCATGGCTTGAAAACCACGGCCCTTTAAATAATCGATGAGTTCGGGGTGCTGATTGATATTTTGTTCTTCAAAGTCCACGTTGTGTGCGGTTAAAAAACGCTTCGTCATCTTGCATTGAATACAGTTATCCTTCGTAAAAACAGTAATTTTAGCCATAATGGCCACTTCCTCTCCGCTCGCAAATCGACTGATTTGAGCAATTGCTAATGACTTTAGTATAGTGGCTGAAAATTGAAATGCAACTTAAAAACACCACATTTTGTGCCAAAATTGAAAAAGGGCTACAAGATGTGGTGTTCTATCAACGATTTATTTTTTTAATTTTTTTTCGTTACTTTTTCATGAGATTCCATTATCATAAAACTAGAAATGAGGATTAAAACCATGAGTAACGATCATTATTATACGCCAAATCCGGAAGCTGTCCACGACGAAACGACGTGGTCTTTCCGATTATTAGGGCGAGAATTAACCTTTACCACCGATAACGGCGTCTTTTCTAAACGAACTGTCGATTATGGATCACGCGTTTTACTTGATGCGTTTTCACTAGACCACGTTCCGTCAGGCAGTGTGCTGGATTTGGGGTGTGGCTACGGACCAATTGGGTTGGCCCTTGCTTCAACTTACCCAGAGCGAACGGTAACGATGGTTGATGTCAACGAACGTGCGTTAGCGTTAGCTCAAAAAAACGCACAGCAAAACCGCATTGATAATGTCACGATCTTTGCGTCTGATCGGTATGCGGCCGTGACGGATCGGTACGCGGCGATTGTGACTAACCCACCAGTGCGCGCAGGAAAAGCCATTGTTGATGACATGTTGAGTGGCGCCAAGGACCATCTGCTTCCCGGGGGAACACTAACGGTGGTCTTACAAAAAAAGCAGGGGGCCCCATCGGCAAAGAAGCTAATGACGGCGACCTTTAGAAACTGTGAAATTGTTAAAAAAGATAAGGGCTACTACATTTTGGTAGCAACGATGCCACATGAGTAGTGCCAGAGAAGTTTTGACTGCGGAACAACAATGGGCGATGCAAGCGGCACTCCAACAAGCTAGGATTGCAGGTAGTGTTGGTGAGGTGCCAATTGGTGCCGTTGTGGTTCATGACGGTGAAATCGTTGGCCGGGGCTATAATTTACGTGAACACGCCCAGGACGCCACCTTACATGCAGAAATGATGGCCATCAGTGAAGCTAACCACACGCTGAACACATGGCGGCTTGAGGACTGTCAATTGTTTGTGACGATCGAACCGTGTCCCATGTGTAGTGGTGCCATTATCAATTCACGGATTCCTGACGTGTACTTTGGTGCCCGGGACCCCAAGGCTGGAACCGTTCGGTCATTGTATGAACTGTTGGAGGACGACCGGTTCAATCATCGCGTTCGGGTTCATGAGGGCCTTCTTGCCGATGAAGCGGCTAATGAGATGAAACAGTTTTTCCGGGCGATTCGAAACGGCCGGGGCAAGCCGAAACCAGGGCAACGATGAACGGACAATGTGTAATGAAAAAGCCACCATTTTTTGAGCAAAAGGGTGGCAATTATGGTGCAACAAGCGTATTATAATTAATTGCCGAAAGGCCATGAGGCAAGGTCACCCTCACGAATCGTGTCAGGACCGGAAGGTAGCAGCACTAAGTCCGTGGTGGTTTGTGCTTCATGTTTAATGATAATTAATGCGCTTGGTCAACCGACCAGGCGCTTTTTATTTGTTTTTAAAACCAGTATACTATTACCAGGTTTTTAATCGTTCAGTAAAGCAGATCAAAGGAGTTAAGCATGAGCTATCAAGCGCTATACCGGGTGTGGCGGCCCCAACGGTTCGACGACCTTGTGGGTCAATCCGTCATTACGCAAACGTTAAAAAATGCGATCATTACAAATCAGACCAGTCATGCTTACCTTTTCTGTGGTCCACGGGGAACCGGGAAGACATCGGCGGCGAAGATTTTTGCTAAGGCGATTAACTGTCCCAACCAGGTGGATGGCGAACCGTGCAATCACTGCGACATTTGTCAGGCCATTACGGCGGGGCAATTAAATGATGTCATTGAAATCGATGCGGCCTCGAATAACGGGGTTGAAGAAATTCGGGACATTCGTGATAAGGCAAAGTACGCGCCGACACAAGCGACCTATAAAATTTACATTATTGATGAAGTGCACATGTTATCGACAGGGGCGTTCAACGCGTTGTTGAAAACGTTGGAAGAACCACCAGCAAACGTTATCTTCATTTTAGCCACAACGGAACCCCAAAAGATTCCGGCAACGATCATTTCGCGGACCCAACGCTTTGACTTTAAGCGAATTACCGCCCAAGAAAGTTTTGACCGGATGGTGTACATTCTAGACCAAAAGTCGGTTCCGTTTGAAGAAGCAGCACTGCGCGTCATTGCCAATGCTGCCGAGGGGGGGATGCGTGATGCACTGAGTATTCTCGATCAGACAATCTCCTTTGGCGATAACGACGTGACGTTAGCAAACGCCCTGTTAGTGACCGGAAGCGTGACGGAAAGCCTGCTGGCAGACTATGTCAACCAGGTTGTGAACCACGAAACGACGGCCGGGCTTGCAGCGCTACAAAAGGTTTTGGATGACGGGAAGGATGCGGGTCGCTTTGTGGAAGACCTCATCAGCTATGTTCGTGACCTATTGCTCTTTAAGGAAGCACCAGAAATGGTGACGGGAAGTGACAGTACAAACGACGTGTTCCAAACGCTGAGTCAGTCGACGGACCCTGATGTGTTCTACCAGATGATCAATGCGCTAAACGACGTTGCGGCCCAACTGCGGTTTACGACTCATCCAGATGTTTATTTGGAAGTGCTGACGGTCAAACTCGGTCAGATCTATCCGACACCGCGTGGGGGGACTAACGCGCCCGCAACTGGTGGACCTGACGTAACGGCACTTCAAGCCCAGGTTGGTCAATTGAAGCAACAACTGGCGCAACTAACAAGTGCACCAAAAGTGCCAACACCAGTTGCCTCCGTCGCTACGGTGACAAGTCAGTCAGCACAAGCATCAGCAACTTCGGCGGCATCGACTACGCCGACTGCGCCCAAGAAGGCAGCGCCTAAAGCAACATCGACTAGTGGTGCCAACGTTAGCTTAGCCAAAGTTTATCCGGTGTTACGGGCGGCCACAAAGCGTGACTTGGATGGCATGCGGGAAGTGTGGACGGATCTGTTGGACACACTGCCAATTACCCAAAAAGCAATGATGAACGTTTCTAAACCGGTGGCAGCCAGTCACGACGGCGTGATCGTGTCGTTTAGTTACGCGTTCTTCTTTGATAAGGCAATGAGTGACGATCAGTTGCGGCAAACCCTGCAGGATAATTTGAACCGGTTAACCGGTGAGCTGACGGATGTGCTGTTTGTACCGGAAGAACAGTGGCCGCAGATCAGAAAAGACTTTTTAAAGGACCACAAGGATGAACTGGGGAGTCCGGCGACCGGTAATCAAGAGTCAGCGCCGGCAGCTACGATCGGTGACCAAGAAGCACCTGAGGCAGCAGAGCCATTGGAAGAAGCACCGGCTGTGGTGACAAAAGCCCAGGCAATCTTTGGTGCAGACAATGTAACGGTCAAAGAGGACTAGTTAGCGTATAATTAACACATAATATAGAAAAACTTGGAGGTACGAACTTATGATGGGTGGTAACATGCAAAGCTTGATGCGTCAGGCGCAAAAATTGCAAAAGCAGATGAAGGCGGATCAGGAAGCACTGAACGCACAAACGTTTACGGGAGCTGCGCCTGATGACATGGTGACGGTAACGGCAACGGGTGAACACAAGGTGACAGACATTGTCATCAAGCCAGAAGCCATCGACCCAGACGACCCAGACATGTTATCTGACATGGTTTTGGCAGCCGTTAACGACGTTATGACAAAGGTTGATGAAGCAACGAACGATACCATGGGTAAATACAGCCGTGGCATGGGCATGTAAGGTTAAATAGACGAGGTCAAGATGGATTATCCAGAACCAATTGCACAGTTGATTGATAGCTACATGAAGTTACCAGGCATCGGCGCGAAAACAGCGACAAGACTGGCGTTTTATACAATTGATATGGAAAGTGATGATGTGACTGGATTTGCTAAGTCACTCATTTCAGCAAAGCGGGACCTTCATTTTTGTTCAATTTGTGGAAACATTACCGAAACGGACCCGTGTGCAATCTGTTCCGATAAAAGTCGTGATCAGAGCACGATCCTGGTTGTTGAAGAACCCAAGGACATCATGTCGATGGAAGGTATGCGTGAATACCACGGCTTGTACCACGTTCTCCACGGGGTGTTGTCCCCAATTGAGGGGAAGGGCCCAGAAGACATTAACATCACCAGCTTGGTGAAGCGGCTTCAAGAACACGCCGAGATCAAGGAAGTGATCGTCGCCACAAATGCAACGCCGGAAGGTGAAGCAACCGCGATGTACCTCTCTCGGTTGATCAAACCCGCTGGGATCAAAGTGACCCGCTTAGCACACGGGCTGTCCGTTGGTTCAGACATTGACTATGCGGATGAAGTCACACTGCTAAAGGCGGTTGAAGGACGAACGGAAATGTAGGAGGGCCAGATGTTTTTTAGACGACGGGCGTCAGTTAAAGAAGACTATGATAACGTGTTGCTTGATGACATCGACCATGCGAAGCACGTTTGGGATCGGGCCGCGGAGACGCAAACCGCGGTCGTTGACGAGGGGAATGGCCGTGAGCTCTCAACACAAACGGCATTAGCACGGCAAAAGTACCTCTTACTCTTTCGGGAGGCACGGCATCGTCAAGTTCACGGCCGGTTACAACAATCCGTAGTGGATTCATGATGAGGAAACTTAACTCACGACAAGAATAAGTCTTGACAAAGGGTCTCAATAAAAAATATGATGTAAGCTGTGGATTTTATATAATCCACAGCTTTTTTGTGGATAATTATTAAACTATTTATTCACTACATATTTAACTCAGTTTAAAAAGGACCTAGACGGAAGGATTTGAATAAATGGAACAAAGTATTAGCCTTGGTCGTGCTGTTACAATTATCCGCAAACATTTGTTAGTGATTGTCATTTGGGGTGCACTCTTAGGCGTTGCGGCGTGGGCACTAGCGACGTTTGTCATGACGCCAAAATACCAAGCCCAGACCCAGTTATTGGTTAGTCGAAAAGCCGACAATAACAACACGGGCGTCCAGTATTCTGATCAACAAGCGGACGTTCAAATGATCACGACCTATAAGGAATTAATTACCAATCAAGTAATTTTAAATAAGGTTAGTGATGAGCTTGCGCACCCAGCGCCAGTCGTTACTAAGGAAGCAACGGCCACAAAGTATGGGCGTGATTTAGACGGAAAGCGGATCGTTTTAAAGGCTGGCCAACCGGCACAAACGAAGCCAAGTTCGGAAAAAACTTATTCTGCCAGCGCTACCCAGTTGCAAAAAATGATCAGTATTTCTAACCAACAGAATTCGCAAGTCTTCGCCATTAATGTTAAGACGACGGATCCGCACGAAGCAGCTCGGATTGCGAATTTAACGGCGGAAGTGTTTAAGGCCCACATTAAAAAGATCATGGCAGTTAATAACGTGACGATTGTTTCTAAAGCAACGACTAATTCACATAAAGTCTCACCACGCACTGGCTATTTAACGGTGCTAGGCGTTATTTGTGGTCTATTGGTTGGTCTGATCTATGCGTTCATTCGTGAACTGACTGACCGGACGGTTAAAGACGATGCTTTATTGACGGAAACGTTAGGCCTAACCAATCTGGGTCATGTTTCAAAAATTTCAAATGTCGGCCAGTTAGCGAGTGCACGGGCATTTCGCAGCCGGAATGACGGCGAAGCAGGTGGCAAGAGTGCTGAACCGAAGCACCTTTCGAGCCGGGTTTAGATAAGGAGGACTGAAAATGCCATTATTCCATCGACGGAAAAAATTATCAGAAGACACCATGATCAACGGGGCTAAAATGATCACTGCCATTCATCCGAAGGCGGTCGTTTCAGAACAGTTTCGGACCATTCGCACGAACATTGAGTTTGCCTCGATTGACCAGCCAATTAAGACGTTGATGTTTACATCACCCGATGCCAGTGAGGGAAAGTCGACCGTTTCTGTGAACGTGGCCGTTACGTGGGCGCAACAAGGGCGAAAGGTTCTCTTTGTGGACGCTGATCTACGCCGACCAACAGTTCACTCAACGTTTGGGTTGCAAAATAACCGGGGGTTAACGACGTTGTTAACGCAAAATTCGGTTGAAACATTTGCAGACTTTGTTCAACCCAGCCCAATTCAGAACCTCTTTTTGATCACGAGTGGGCCAATTCCACCGAATCCCGCAGAACTATTGAATTCACAACGAATGAATCATTTCATTGAGGTGGCAAAACGTGACTACGACATGGTCGTCTTCGACGTGCCACCAATGGTAACCGTAACGGACGCTCAGCTTTTAGCTGCCAAGTTAGATGGTGTCGTGCTGGTTGTCCGGTTTGGGGTAACGAACAAGATTGCATTAGCCCGAACAAAGGAACTGCTCGACCTCGCCCACGCAAACATTTTGGGCTACGTGATGAATGACGCCAATGGGGACGCCGAAGGAAGCGGTTATGGGTATGGTTACGGCTATGGCTACGGTTATGGTAAGACGGACGAGAAAGAGGGCTAAGGATGCCAGTTGTTGACTTGCATTGTCATTTATTACCGCAGTTAGATGACGGTTCTAAGAGCATGGCCATTTCATTGGAATTGGCTATGGCGGCTGTGGAAAACGGGGTAACGCATGCGTTATTAACGCCCCATCATATGAATGGCGTTTACACAAACCATAAAGCAGCCGTGCAGCAAGCAACGCGCGCTTTTGCAGATCAATTAGCGCTTAACGGCATTGACCTAAAAGTTTTTGCTGGTCAGGAAGTGCGGATTAACGGGGACCTGCTAACGGCGATTAAGAACGACGACATCTTGTATGCGGATGAGGGCAATCACTATTTAATGTTGGAATTTCCCGACAATGATGTGCCGCACTACACTCGCGAACTGTTGTATAACGTGCAACAACAGGGAATCACGCCGGTCATCGTGCATCCCGAACGCAACGCAGCCATTTTGGCCAACCCAACGTTACTGTTTGACCTTGTGAATCAGGGGTGTTTGGCCCAGTTAACGGCTAGCAGTTACGTGGGGACGTTTGGCAAAAAGGTTGCGACGTTCAGTCGCCAACTGATCGAGGCGGGTCAGGTGAATGTCCTAGCTTCGGATGCCCACCATTTGCCTGGGCGAAAGTATGAAATGCGCCAAGCCTTTCAGCAACTGGAAAAAGACTTTGGCAAAAACCGGGCCCAACTCTTTGAAAAGAGTGCCGAAAACATTTTAAACGGTGCGCCCGTTGAAACGGTGGGGATTAAACCGCTTCAAACAAAGCGGCGGTTGTTTGGTTTGTTTTAGATTGATCGCACCATAAAAAGCTTACGGAAAATTTCCGTAAGCTTTTTATTTTGGGCGTGGTGACAGGCAATTACGGTGAATTATTTTAATGAAGCGCTCGCTTTGCGTTAGACATGGTTCGCGTTCTAAAGTACAATTAACTCATTGAAACTAAGGGAGTTAAGAATTGTGGAGACAGGCGCATTTATTACTTTTGAGGGGCCCGATGGGGCTGGAAAAACCAGTGTTTTGAGTGCGCTGATTGAAGAATACACGAGTCAATTGGGGTCACGGTTGGTCTCAACGCGTGAACCTGGGGGCAACCGAATTTCTGAAGCCATTCGGGCAATCATCATGGACACCACAAATGTGGACATGGACGCCCGGACAGAAGCGTTGTTATTTGCAGCGGCACGGCGCCAGCACCTCGTTCAGACGGTGCAACCGGCGCTCGCGTCAGGCAAGATTGTTTTTTCAGATCGGTATGTTGATAGCTCCATTGCGTATCAAGGGGCGGGCCGTGAAATTGGAACGACGGCTGTTGCCGAGATGAACTTGTTTGCCACGGCGGGATTTACGCCAGACCTAACCATTTACTTCGACATTCCGTCAGAGGTGGGGCTGGCCCGGATTCACGATTATCGTGCAGACCAGGTCAACCGGTTAGATAATGAAGCACTATCCTTCCATCGCCGGGTGCGAGCCGCATATTTGCAACTTGCCCAGCAGGAACCAGAGCGGATTGTCACGATTGACGCAAATCAACCATTAGAAGCAGTTGTTGAAGATGTTAAGCAGACGTTGGCACAACGCTTGCCACAACAGTTTGGTTTATCTGAAGACTAGAAAAGGGAGTGGTTCACATGAAAATGATCGTTGCGATTGTTCAGGATAAGGACAGTAACCGGCTGAGTAATCAGTTTATTGAACAAAACATTCGGGCAACAAAGTTATCATCAACTGGGGGATTCTTACGCTCTGGTAACAGCACCTTTTTAATTGGGATCGATGATGACCGGGTGGATGAAGTGCTGGCTTTAATTAAAGAAACGTCACACACGCGCGAGCAGTTCATGACGCCGCCCGTGAATATGGATGTATCGATGGACCAAACGGCGTCGTATCCCGTTGAAGTCACGGTGGGTGGCGCAACCTGTTTTGTGCTACCCGTGGACGCATTTCACCAGTTTTAACGTTAACGCAGAAGTAATAAGGTGACAGTGAGGCATGATGGCAACAACAAACGAACTTTTATTAAATGCTGAGCACCGACAACCGGTGTTTGTTCAGCATTTTCAACATGTAATTGAACAGGGCGAACTTGCACATGCTTATCTGTTCGCTGGCCCAGCTGGAAGTGGTAAGGAGGAGCTCGCAATGTGGATTGCGATGCGCCTTTTTTGTAACCGCGTGACGGACGGACAACCTTGCGGTGAATGTGAAGAGTGCCTGCGGATCAGTCAACATGAGCACCCAGACGTTTTGGTCGTGGAACCAGACGGTCAGTCCATCAAGGTTGACCAGGTCCGGTTGCTCAAAACGGAGTTCACAAAGAGTGGTGTGGAAGGTAATCAGAAGGTGTTTATCGTTGCCGGCGCAGAAACAATGACGGCGAGTGCAGCCAATAGTTTACTGAAATTTTTAGAGGAACCAAGTGGGACCGTTACGGCAATTTTACTGACGACCAACTTGAACCTCATTTTACCGACAGTCGTTTCTCGGACCCAAGAGTTGGAAATGCGACCGCTCGCACCGATGGAATTACAGACCCAGTTAGCGGCGGTCGGGGTGAGTCCTAGTTTGTTACCGTTGACGATGCGGTTAACGAACAGTGCCGAACAGGCCCAGAAATGGCTAACGGATGATTGGCTTGGTCAGGCGGCTAATGCGACCTGGCAGTGGCTGGCTCATGTCTTAAAACCAGATCTCCATGCGTTTCCACTGGTGGCGACCGACATTATGCCACTGGCAAAGGATCGGGGCCACCAGCGGTTATTATTGGACATGATCATTGCGGCATTGCGTGACGCACTGCTGATCAGCCAACCAGCGGTGACGGAATCTGTCACGATGAGTTTCCCCAGCCACCGCGCGGAGTTAGCGACATTGACGGCGAATTATACGCAAAATCAACTCGTCGAAATGACTGATTTGGGGTTACAATCAAAGCAGCAATTAGAACGAAACGTTAGCTTTGAAAACACGGTTGAGGCGCTAACGTTACAAATTATTGATGGCTTGACCGTGGCGCAATAGATGAACAATGGTTTGAAAATTGGTGGAGGTGTAGTGGTGGATAAACGACAAGCACTGCTGAGTGATTTCGATCACTTAGAAGAACAAACAGACGCCATTTTGGCACAATTAACGGCATTGAAGGCACAGGTGACGGCGTTGTCTGAGGAAAACGCTGAACTAACTGTGGAAAACCAACACCTACGAGAATTACTGAGTGAAAATGGGATCGATGGCGACGATGAACAACGGTTATCAAAGTCACTTCAAAACCTTGAACGCTTGTATGCCGCTGGCTTTCACGTGTGTCGTGAATTTTACGGCCAACGCCGTGAAGCGGATGACTCGTGTGCCTTTTGTTTAGAGTTGATCTACGGTGAGCGTGAGCGCACTAACAAAGCTAGTTAAGGGTGAGTGAAGAAGACATCATGACGATTACCAGCCAACAAAGTTTTGCAAACCACACTGTGGGGACGTTGTACTTAGTGCCCACGCCGATTGGCAATTTGCAGGACATGACCTACCGCGCCGTCCAAACGCTACAAGATGTTGATCTAATTGCGGCGGAGGACACGCGCAACACACAAAAATTACTGAATAATTTTGACATCACCACCAAGCAAATCAGTTTTCACGAGCACAACACACAGGAACGCATTCCTGAATTAGTGGCGCGATTGCAGGCAGGTACGACCATCGCGCAGGTCAGTGACGCCGGGATGCCATCCATTAGTGACCCCGGGTCTGAGCTGGTTGCCGCTGCTGTTCAAGCAAGCATTCCGGTCGTGCCACTACCAGGCGCTAATGCCGGTGTGACCGCGTTGATTGCTAGTGGCCTAGTGCCCCAACCCTTTTATTTTTACGGCTTTTTGAACCGTAAACTAAAGGAACAGCGTGAGGAGCTCAGCGCGTTAGCGAAGCATGAAGAAACGGTGATCTTGTACGAAGCACCGCACCGTCTCCTTAAAACCCTCGTTGCGATTGAAGCTGCGGTGGGCCCTGACCGTCAACTGGTGTTATGCCGGGAATTGACGAAAAAGTTTGAAGAATTTATTCGGGGCACCGCTGCTGAAGTGGTGGCATGGGCCCGCGACAACCAGATTCGTGGCGAATTTGTCGTTTTGATCGGCGGGGCGGAGCATGTTGAAGCCGTTGAAGTTGATCCATTGCTGGCATTGACCGTTGATGCGCACGTCACGGCGTTGATCAATCAAGGTGCAAAACCAAATGATGCCATTAAAGCTGTTGCAAAAACACGGGGGTTAAAGAAGCAGGCCGTCTACGCAACGTATCATCATTTAAATGAGGTGGATGAATGACTGAACCACGGTGGTACGAAGCACCACATAAAATTGAATACTATGAAACAGACCTGACGGGGCAGACAACGCTGGCCATGTTGATCAACATGTTGGTACTCACGTCGTATGATCAAGCCGATCATTTCGGCGTTGGGACGGACTACATGTTGGAAAACGGCCAGGGCTGGGTCATTGCCCAGTACGAAATCGACGTCACCCGACTACCACGCGATCATGAACGGGTGACACTAGCGACTGAAGCGACGTCTAATAACCGGTACTTTGCTTACCGGCAGTTCTTTATGCGCGACGAGGCTGGCGAACTGCTGGTTCACGTAAAGTCGATCTGTGTTGTTATGGATCAAGCGGCTCGTAAGATGGTTGCCATTCCGGCAGCAGCGATCGCGCCGTACGAGTCTGACGAGGTGAAACGGATTCCGCGATTGGCGCGGCCCACAAGCATCGATGAGCAGATGGCCGTGATAAGCCAGCCTTACCAAGTGCGCTACTTTGATTTAGACACGAACCATCATGTGAATAACGCCCATTACTTTGACTGGATGATGGACCCCCTCGGTGAGGACTTTTTGACCACCCATGCGTTAGCGCATGTTGCGATTCGGTTTGAAAATGAGGTTCGCTACGGTCATGAAATTAAGAGTGTTGTCACAGTGCCCGTCGTTCATGATGATGGCACAATCACGACGCTTCACCGTATTGAAGGTGACGGTGAGCGCTACGCCGAGGCAGAGTTTACGTGGCGTGGTGTAAACAAAGATTAAGTAACGGTATCAATTATTAACGAAAATGTTGCGAGAAAGCGTCGCTGTGCTATGCTTGAAAGCGATAACATAATTGTGGAGGAAATAAAATGTCAATTTTAGTTGCTGGTGGGGCCGGGTATGTCGGCTCACACATGGTTGATCGGTTGATTGAAAAGGGCCATGACGTGGTTGCTGTGGATAACTTATCCACAGGCCACCGTGCTGCCGTAAATGACGCGGCCCATTTTTACGAAGGGGACACGCGTGATCATGACTTTTTAACGCATGTTTTTGAAACAGAACAAATTGATGGCGTGATTCACATGGACGCATTTTCCATCGTGCCAGAATCCATGAAGGATCCGTTAAAGTACTTCGATAACAACGTTAGTGGCATGATCACATTACTTGAAGTGATGCATGAACAAGGCTGTACCCGAATGGTCTTCTCATCCACAGCGGCAACCTATGGTGTGCCAGAGCGGATTCCAATTCATGAAGATGACCACAAGGAACCAATCAACCCATATGGTGAAAGTAAGTTGATCATGGAACACATGATTCGTTGGTGTGATGAAGCTTACGGTATTAAGTGGGTTGCACTGCGTTACTTTAACGCAGCTGGTGCAAAGGCCGATGGTTCAATTGGGGAAGATCACCACCCAGAAACCCACTTGTTACCCATCATTTTGCAAACGGCACTTGGCGAACGTGACCACATTGATATGTTTGGTGATGATTACGACACACCAGATGGGACAAACGTTCGTGACTATGTCCACATTTTAGACTTAGCGGATGCGCACATCTTGGCGCTGGACTACTTGGCTGACGGCAACACCAGCCGGGCATTTAACCTTGGTTCATCGACTGGTTTCTCAGTGAAACAAATGGTGGAAGCTGCCCGTGAAGTAACTGGCAAACCAATTCCTGCTAAAATTGGACCACGGCGTGCCGGTGACCCAGATTCACTGGTCGCTGATTCAACGGATGCCCGTGAAATTTTGGGCTGGCAACCACAATACGATGATGTGCACGACATCATCAAGACAGCATGGGCTTGGACCCAAAGCCATCCACATGGTTATGAAGATCGTTAATCCAATATTCAATTAATCAAGTTCACTGATCATTTATGATGATCAGTGAACTTTTTTTATTGCCGATGTACTGAACGTAAAGCGGTGACACAACTCGTTAGGATTGAGGATGGCCCTAGGGGTTTTTGTGAAGATGTGTTAAGATAATGGACGTCTAAACGAACGAAAAAAATGAAAGCCAGGCATGACATGAAGGTACTTGCATTAGATACATCAAACCGGCCGCTAAGCGTGGCATTATTAGAAGATGAGACCGTTGTCGGTAAAGTAACGACGGCGACACAGCTTGATCACAGCGTTCAACTGATGTCAGCCATTGCTTCCTTAATGGCCGACGAGGGCTGGCAACCGACGGACCTTGATCGTGTTGTTGTGGCACAAGGACCTGGTTCTTACACCGGGGTCCGCATTGCCGTCACCACGGCCAAAACATTAGCGGCAACGCTGAACCTAGAATTGGTTGGTGTTTCAAGTCTTGCCGTGCTCGCTGGTGGTGTAGCGCAAGCGTCCAACCAGTTGATTGTTCCCGTGTTTGATGGTCGGAACACCCAACTTTATGCTGGTGGCTACCGTGTCAAAGAGGGCGAATTAACGAATGTCATTGCTGACCAACATACGAACCTGACCTCATGGTTAACGTTGTTGGCTGACCTGAACGAACCTGTTTTACTGGTGGGGGAAACAACCCGTTACCATGATGAAATTGTGAACCAGTTAGGTGACAACGCGTTGTTTGCGCCAACAGCTGATAATTTACCCGATGCGGGTGTCTTAGGGCAGCTTGGTCAAGCAATCGCACCAGTTGAGAATATTGATAATTTTGTACCGAAATATTTGCGGTTATCCCCAGCTGAAGCACAGTGGGCGGCTGCACATCCAGGAGAGACGAACACGAACTATGTTGAAGAAGTGTAAGGTAACAGTCCAAAAATGGTATCAACGGCACTTTGCAAGTGACGTCCGCCAACAGCAAGTGGAAGATCTGGACATTAAAAATCATCGGTTGATGATTCGTGATGTGCAGTACTTTTTAGGACGTGCACAGTTCCCAGACATTCCAGAAATCGTGGCCGTGGAGCGGGCTGTCTATGATGGCAAAACACCGTGGGATGACCAAGCATTTGCCAATGAATTAAAGCGGAAACAAGATCGGTTGTACCTCGTTATTCGTAAGGATGACCAGTTGATTGCCTTTGCGGGGTGCTCCCTTGACCGGCGGCGGAAGGATGCCCACGTGACGAACATTGCGGTGTTGCCACAATGGCAGAATTCCGGCTTAGGTGAATTTTTATTGCGGACGTTGGTTCGTAAAGCGCGACACATGGGGATGCACCAGGTGACGTTGGAGGTGCGTTTGAGCAATACCGGCGCGCAACGTTTATATAAAAAGCTTGGCTTTAAGCAGACGGGAATTAAACGTGGGTACTACTTTGGTGACCATGAGGATGCCGTTGACATGTTACTTCCGCTAATCAATAGCCACCCAGCAGATGAGTAACGTTGTGTGTCGGCCGTTTGAACCGGTTGACAAACATAAGGGCGCCCAGCTGATTGAGCAGCTCGCTGCGAGTGCGTACGCGACAGGGGCACCATGGTCACAGACCGTTATTGAACGCGACCTTGGGTTAGCGACGAGTGATTACTGGCTGATTGAGCAGGACGGAGAACCGCTGGGGTTTATCAGTGGGAGCCAGGTGCTTGATGAGGCAGAAATCACCAACATTGGCGTTAGTGCTCAGGCGCAAGGCCGCGGGCTGGGGCGTCAGCTGTTGACCGTGTGGCTACATGCTCATGAATCGGCGCAGGTAATCACACTTGAGGTGCGCGAACATAATGACGCTGCCAGGGCGTTGTACCAGCGCCTGGGGTTTCACGCCATTGCGGTACGTCCGAACTACTACAGCGCGCCCAGTGAGAATGCTGTAATCATGCAACGAAAGGTAAAAGGAGAACATTGTGACGCAGGAACGTGAGTTGATTTTAGCTTTTGAAACCAGTTGTGATGAAACGAGTGTTGCCGTTGTTGAAAATGGTGACCGCATTCTCAGTAACTTTGTTGCAACACAAATTAAGAGTCATCAACGGTTTGGTGGCGTGGTGCCAGAAGTGGCCAGCCGTCATCACATTGAAGAAATTACCATTGGGATCAAGAAGGCGCTGACAGAAGCACAGGTGACGCCTGCTGAGGTGACGGCGGTTGCGGTCACGTATGGGCCAGGGCTGGTTGGTTCGTTACTTATTGGTGTAACCGCGGCCAAAACGTTTGCGTTTGCGCATGGGTTACCATTGGTTCCGGTGAATCACATGGCGGGCCATATTTACGCGGCCCGTTACGTTGAACCGTTGACGTTTCCGTTGTTAGCGATGTTAGTCTCCGGTGGGCATACCCAGATTGTTCTTATGAAGGCGGCCAACTCGTTTGAAATCATCGGTGATACACGCGATGACGCAGCGGGTGAGGCTTACGATAAGGTCGGCCGTGTCCTTGGCATTCCGTATCCGGCAGGAAAAGAACTCGATCGCCTGGCTCATGAGGGCGCAGATACGTTTAACTTTCCACGGGCAATGATTCATGAAGCCAATTATGACTTTAGCTTTAGTGGGTTGAAAAGTGCCTTTATTAACACCGTTCATAATGCTGATCAGCGGGGTGAAACACTTAACCGCGCGAACTTAGCCGCAAGTTTTCAGGCAAGCGTGGTTGATGTTCTCGTGGCGAAGGTGAGTGCGGCCCTGAAAGATTTCCCCGTTCACCAGTTAGTTCTAGCCGGTGGGGTTGCCGCTAACCGTGGCTTGCGTGATGGGTTGGAAGAGTTACTCACGACACGTTTTCCCGAGACAAAGCTTGTGGCAGCACCACTGGCACTTTGTGGTGACAATGCGGCCATGATCGGGGCAGCCGCCCACATTGAGCTGGCTGAGCAACACTTTGCGGGGTTAGATTTAAACGCCAATCCAAGTCTTGAGTTTCCCTGGTTGCCAGGAATGGACGCCTAACAATGATGACAAATTAAAATGACCACCTTCCCAATTCTTGAGAAGGTGGTCATTTTAATTTTAGCTTAATCAGGATCAAGCTAAGTTATGATCTGTGTTAAACGTTTCGAGCGCCTCACTTGCGGTTGCCCATTCAAGTGACAGGGTGTCGTTTTGTTCATTCAGTGCATCCAGCTCGTGTTGAAGATCTGTGAGTTTACCGATATCACGAACGTTTTCTGGTTGCTGCATGGTCGCCGTCACGGTGGTGATCTGTTCGTCCAACGTGTCAATTTGTTCTTCAAGCGCAGTTACCTGTCGTTGGAATTTCCGTTGTTCACGAAGGTCTGCCTTACTGGCTTGATAGGCAGAGGCCGCGGCCGTTGTGGTCGGAGTGGCTTCCGTCGTTGGCAGGGTTGCTTGGTCAGCTGCGATGGCGGTCTGATAGTCATCGTAATCACCGTCAAACCAGCGTGTCTTAGCCGCAGATAATTCGACGACTTCAGTGGCCACCTGGTTGATGAAGTACCGGTCATGTGAGACAAAGAGAATGGTTCCGGTAAAAGCGTTCAGGGCTTCTTCTAAAACTTCACGAGCATCAATGTCTAAATGGTTAGTGGGTTCATCCAAGATTAAAAAGTTGTCGTGATCTAAGGATAGTTTTGTGAGTGAGAGCCGGGCGCGTTCACCACCACTCAACGCGCTGACACGCTTTTCGACGTCGGTTCCGGTAAAGAGGAAACTACCAAGCAGTGTCCGCACATCACGTTCGGGAATGGTGGGGTGTTCATCCCACACTTCACTAAGGACCGTCTTGTCATCGTGCAGGATTGCTTGTTCTTGATCATAATAACCAATGCTCAAGCTGGCACCAAGTTTGACAGTTCCAGCAAGCAGTGGCAGTTGGCCCAAAATGGATTTCAAGAGGGTTGATTTACCAACCCCGTTGGGACCAACGATGCCGACCGCATGTTGTTTAACGACGTCTAAATTAATGTGTTCGGCCAGCGGATGGTCGCTCGTGTAGCCAATGCTGACATCCTGGACCTTGAGCACCTCTTTGCCACTTTCACCAGATGGTTCAAACCGAATGCGGATGGAGCGATCGTCATCTTTGGGTGCCTCCAACCGATCCATGCTTGCAAGCTGTTTTCTCCGGGCTTGGGCCCGCTTGGTGGTTGAGGCACGGACGATGTTACGGTTAACGAAATCTTCAAGGGCGTTGATTTGGGTCTGCTGCTTGTCGTACGCCCGTTGTTCAGTGGTGAGCCGTGTTGCCTTCTGGCTTAAATAAGCTGAGTAGTTTCCTGTGTAATGGGTCAACGTGTGTTGGTTCATGTCGTAGACGGTGGTCACGACATGGTCAAGAAAGTACCGGTCATGGGAAACGACGAGGACGGCTCCCGGGTACGTTTTCAGGTAATCCTCTAGCCAACTTAGCGTTTGGATGTCCAAATGGTTTGTTGGTTCATCCAAAATCAGCAAGTCTGGGCGTTGAAGAAGGTGTTTTGCAAGTGCAAGCTGGGTCTTTTGCCCACCAGAAAAACTGGTGACGTTACGGTCGTACGTGTCTTCATCGAAATGAAAGGCATGGAGAACACCACGAATCGTGGCCTGATAGCCATAACCGTTATTTTCTGTGAAGTCGTGCTGCAACTGGTCGTAGTCGGTTAGTAAGTGGGTGTAATCTGCACTGGTATGATCAGCCGCGGGGTCGGCAATTTGGGCTTCGAGTTGATGCAACTGGGCTTCCTGGCGCTGCTGCTGAGCAAAAACGGTGAGCATTTCGTCCCAGACGGTGTTGCTCGAGGTTAAGCCGGCGTCCTGAGGAAGGTAGCCAATGGTGGCGCCCTTTGAAGAAGAAATGGTTCCCTCATCAGGTTCCGTAATGCCAGCAATCATTTTCAGCAGGGTGGATTTTCCGGCACCATTCCGGCCCACCAAACCGACACGGTCGCGGTCGTTAATGGTCATTGAAACGTGTTGAAATAAAGTATCAGCGCCGAAACGTCGCGCAACTTGTTGCACCTGAAGCACTTGCATAAATTGAGGTCTCCTACATCATAAAAGTCTTTGTTCTATTTTAGCATGTTGTGGGGTGGGATTGCGAAAGGGACAAAAAGTTCGTGAAATGAACTAATGATTGGTGGATAAACGCGTGTAACCACTCGAGAAGTGGTCTAAAAATTAATCAGTAAAAGAAACGCCGGTTTAAGCCACTTTTGCGCATTGAAAAATGGTGAAATGCCCTTGTGATTTTATGAAATACCCGAATGCTGATATGAAATATGCTTCACAATAAGGGGCCCTATGCTATAATTTACCTTACAACGAGTTTCACAAGGATAACCCGCAAAGTGCGGAAAGAAAAGGAGTGACTGCTGTGGCTGAACAACGAATTCCACGGGCAACGGCAAAACGGTTGCCAATTTATTATCGATACTTGAACATTCTCCTCAACGCAGATAAGATGCGCGTCTCATCAACAGAATTGTCAGAAGCAGTGAAGGTGGATTCCGCCACGATTCGGCGGGACTTTTCCTATTTTGGTGCACTAGGAAAACGGGGCTACGGCTATGACGTGCCTAAATTACTTGAATTCTTCAAACGAATCTTAAATCAGGATCAACTGACTAACGTTGCGTTGATCGGGGTTGGGAACCTTGGGCATGCATTGCTCAACTTTAACTTCCACCAAAACAGTAACGTTCGGATCAGTGCCGCTTTTGATGTGAACGAAGCCATCATTAATACAGTTCAAAGTGGTGTGCCAATTTATCCACTGGATGAGATGGTACAACAGTTGCGGGATCAACAAATTGAAATTGCAATTGTGAGTGTGCCAGAAGACACAGCGCAAGACGTGACGAATCAAGTGGTTGAAGCTGGTGTTCAGGGAATTTTGAACTTTACGCCACGGCGGTTAACGGTTCCTGACAACATTCGGGTTCAAAACGTCGATTTAACAAACGAATTACAAACCTTGATTTACTTCATCGACCATTACGAAGGTGGCGACGATGGGGAAGAGGACGACGAATAAGCACGGTTTAATAACATTTGGACAATGAGCCAGATGTTTTTTTATTGTCAAAAAATATTTGGCTCACGTTGCCGTATGTCTTGGTGAATGGGGCGTCAGTGGCTTGGGCAAAAACTTTTTGACTAAGTTTGACCAAAACACTTGCATTCAGAAAGCGGCATGGTTATCATAGAGCATGTTGTTAGCACTTAACGTATAAGAGTGCTAAAAGCTCTGATTATAATAATGATATTGGAGGGAATCAACGTGTTAAAACCATTAGGAGATCGCGTTATTTTACAAGCTTCAGAAGAAGAAGAACAGACCATTGGTGGCATTGTCCTTGCAAGTAATGCACAGGAAAAGCCAACAACTGGGAAGGTTATCTCAGTTGGAACTGGCCGGATTTTGGATAACGGAACGACGGTTGCCCCACTTGTTAAAGCGGGCGACGTTGTGATGTTTGACAAGTATGCGGGAACCCAAGTTTCAGATAACGGTAATGACTACCTGGTTCTCCATGAAAAAGACATCGTTGCGGTTGTTGAATAACAACGCAGCGTTAACTAACCGAAATAAGCATGTGTCAGCACACTAAAATACAGTTGAGGTGGCAGAAAAATGGCTAAAGATTTGAAGTTTTCAGAAGACGCCCGGAGCGCAATGCTCGCTGGGGTCGATAAATTAGCGAACACAGTAAAGACAACACTTGGACCAAAGGGACGGAACGTCGTTTTGGAACAAACATATGGTTCACCAACCATCACAAATGATGGGGTGACGATTGCCAAGGCCGTTGAATTAAAGGATCATTTCGAAAACATGGGTGCTAAGTTGGTGGCAGAAGTTGCTTCCAAGACAAACGACATCGCCGGTGACGGAACAACGACCGCCACGGTGTTGACGCAATCCATCGTTAACGAAGGGATGAAGAACGTTACGGCTGGTGCAAACCCTGTTGGGATTCGTACCGGGATCGAAAAGGCAACTAATGCCGCCGTTGATGCCTTGCACAAGATGAGCCACGATGTGAAGACTAAGTCTGACATTGCCCAGATTGCGTCCATTTCAGCCGCTGATCCAGAAGTCGGGACGTTGATTGCCGACGCAATGGAAAAGGTTGGTAACGATGGTGTGATCACCATTGAAGAATCTAAGGGAATCGAAACAACGTCCGATGTTGTTGAAGGAATGCAGTTTGATCGTGGGTACATGAGTCAATACATGGTTACCGACAACGACAAGATGGAAGCTGACTTAGACAACCCATACATCCTGATTACCGACAAGAAGATTGCGAACATCCAAGACATCTTGCCATTACTGCAATCAGTTGTTGAACAGGGCCGTGCTTTGTTGATCATCGCCGATGACATTACCGGTGAAGCACTCCCAACGCTGGTATTGAACAAGATGCGGGGAACGTTCAACGTGGTTGCCGTTAAGGCGCCTGGTTTTGGTGACCGGCGGAAGGCACAACTGGAAGACATCGCTGCCTTGACTGGCGGAACCGTTGTGACTGATGACCTTGGCCTGAACTTGAAGGACACAACCGTTGAACAGTTGGGTCAAGCAGGTAAGGTTACGGTTACTAAGGACAACACGACCATCGTTGAAGGTGCAGGTAACAAGGCGGCCGTTGAAGAACGGGTTGCTAACATCAAGAGCGAACTGGAAGCCACAACGTCTGACTTTGATAAAGAAAAGTTGCAAGAACGGTTGGCTAAATTATCCGGTGGTGTTGCGCGGATCAACGTTGGTGCCGCTACGGAAACGGAATTAAAGGAACGCCGTTACCGGATCGAAGACGCGTTGAATGCAACACGGGCCGCTGTTGAAGAAGGTTTCGTATCTGGTGGTGGGACTGCCTTGGTCAACGTGATTGCCGCCGTTGCTGCATTGACAGAAGAAGGCGATGTTCAAACAGGGATCAACATTGTGTTGCGTGCCCTGGAAGAACCAGTTCGTCAGATTGCTGCTAATGCCGGTAAGGAAGGCTCAGTAATCGTTGAAAAGCTGAAGTCACAAAAGCCAGGCGTTGGTTACAACGCTGCAACTGATGAATGGGTTGACATGGTTGAAGCCGGAATCGTGGATCCAACCAAGGTTACCCGGTCAGCACTGCAAAATGCTGCCTCAGTTTCATCATTGTTACTGACAACAGAAGCAGTTGTTGCTGAAGAACCAAAGCAAGACAACGGTGCTGCTGACGCCGCTGCTGCGGCACAAGCTGCTCAAATGGGCGGAATGATGTAGTTTTAGTACCATAATAAATTGTTTAATAAATAAGGGGCTGACACCAATGGGTGTTAGCCCCTTATTTATCGCGCTTTACGCCACTTTTAGTGCCCGTAATGATGGATAGTAATGTGAAAAGTGACAGCTTTTTATTAATTATTTATCAGCTAATTCATTGAGAAAAGACGCAGGTTTGTTTGGTGTTTGTTCAAAATGTAGTGTAGAATGAGTGAGCTAGAAAGCCGCGGCCATGTTGTGGCTTTTTTGCCGTTTTTAGCCAGCTTTGATCCTTAAGCAGGCTGATAATTCAAATAATTAAAGCGTCTATTTTTAAGTGAAATGGGCGATATTAAAGGAGTTTCTTTATGTGGCGCTATTTAAAGCGACTGTTAATTGGTAAGCCGCTAAAAACATTGGATGAGGGTGGCCAGGCCCTAACGAAGTTTAAAGCCTTGGCGCTCTTGTCCTCAGATGCATTGTCATCTGTGGCGTATGGGACAGAACAAATTACGACGGTGTTGGTAACCTTATCCGCAGCCGCCATTTGGTTCTCACTGCCGATTGCCGGAATCGTTTTGATTCTGTTATTGGCGATCACGCTGTCCTATCAACAAATTATTCACGCGTATCCATCTGGTGGTGGCGCCTATGTGGTGGCTTCAACTAACTGGGGACGGCCCGCGGGACTTGTTGCTGGGGGGTCACTGTTAGTTGACTACATGTTGACCGTGGCGGTTTCCGTGACGTCAGGAACCGAGGCAATCACGTCGGCGATTCCGTCGTTGTATCACCATCAGGTCTTGATTTCCGTTGTCATCGTGCTGTTCGTTATGACCCTGAACCTTCGGGGGATGAGTGAGTCAGCCAACTTCCTGACCATTCCGGTGTACTTCTTCGTCGGCATGATCTTACTGATGATCATTGTCGGGATTTACAACATCGTTACGGGACAGGTTGCCTACCACGCTACTGCCGCCGTTGGAGCGCCCGTTAAGGGCATGACGGCGTTACTGTTCATCAAGGCGTTTAGTTCTGGATCATCTTCACTGACCGGGGTCGAAGCCATCAGTAATGCGGTGCCGAATTTTAAAAAACCAAAGACAAACAATGCCGCTGCAACGTTGGCCATCATGGCCACAATTTTGGCCCTGTTCTTTGCTGGCATTACGTTTATCAACTACTGGTTGGGTATCAAGCCAATGGCAACACAAACGGTCCTTTCTCAAATTGGGGCCGGTGTATTTGGCCACGGCTTACTGTACTACCTGTTGCAAACGTCGACGGCCATGATCTTAGCTGTTGCCGCCAACACCGGGTTCTCAGCGTTCCCAATCTTGGCGTACAACCTGGCTAAGGATAAAAACCTGCCCCATGCTTACATGGACCGTGGGGACCGGTTGGGTTATTCCAATGGGATCATCACGTTGGCATTAGGGGCGATTGCGTTGATCGTGATCTTTGACGCCCAAACAACGTTACTGATCCCACTGTATGCTGTCGGGGTGTTCGTTCCGTTTGCGTTATCACAATCAGGAATGATCATTCACTGGCGGCGTGAACGGGAAGGGTTCTGGCAAGGCAAAGCGTTCATTAACTTTATTGGGGCGTTTATCTCCGCCGCCATTGCCATCTTCTTGTTCATGACCCGGTTTAGTAACGTGTGGCCTTACCCAATCGTTATGGTGGGCTTACTGTGGATGTTCCATAAAATTCACTCCCATTATAAAACGGTGGCTGCCCAATTGCGGGTTGCTGAAAATGCAGAGGCCAAGCCACATCACTATGATGGGGCGACGGTAATCGTGTTGGTTTCGAACGTGACGCGGGTGACCAAAAGTGCCATCGACTACGCGGAATCCATTGGGGATTACGTCATTGCGATGCACGTGTCGTTTGACCAAAACCCAAATAAGGAACGGGAGACCGTTGCTGAGTTCAAACGGGACTTCCCAAACGTTCGGTTTGTGGACATCCACTCCTCGTACCGGTCAGTTTCTGGACCTGTGCTGCGGTTCTGTGATGTCATTGCGAAACGGGCGGCGGAACGAAATTACAGTACTACGGTGCTGGTTCCACAGTTCGTTCCACGGCGACCATGGCAAAACATTCTGCATAACCAAACCAGTTTGCGGTTACGGACGGTGTTGAATTCACGTGAAAACATCATCGTGTCCACGTACAATTACCACTTAAAACAATAGTGTCTAATAAAAGCAGCCCTTCATCAGTGATGGAGGGCTGCTTTTATTTGGTCGTTTCTGGATCATAAGGAACAAACGCAAACGTCTCCCCGGTATCAACGATTTGCGCTTGACCGTTGGTTTTACTGGTGAGATCGGTGACAAACGTGGCGTCTGCCGCGTTAACCAGCACGGTAAACGTCACGGCGACCGCGTAAGCAGTATCCACGACGGTGACGACACGGTCGGTGAGCCACGGTGTGAGTGGTTCGGCCTGTTGATAACTGAGCGTAATTTGGTAACGTGCTAGCCGTTGCCGGGCAACCACGGAACCGGCTGCGGCCAGGCTGGCCGTGCTGCCGTAAGCCCGAATGAGTCCGCCGGCACCGAGCTTGATGCCACCAAAGAAGCGGGTGACCACAATGATCACGTTGTGCAAGCCAAGTCGGGTAATGACGTTTAGGAGCGGCGATCCTGCCGTGCCACTGGGCTCACCGCCGTCACTTTGGCGGGTGATTTCATCGTGGTCGCCGATAACGTAAGCAAACGTATGGTGGTTGGCCTTTGGAAGGGCGTCGCTAACGCTGGTCAGAAAGGCCTGCGCGTCCTCTTCTGAGGTGATTGGTGCCGCGTTACCGATAAACCGTGATTTTTTAATGGTTTGCTCTGCTTCGTGTGGTTCAGCAAGGGATAAAAATGGGGGGACTGACATAAAATAACCTCGTGAAAATATTTTTAGGGGACTTAACGTATGTACTGATAGATGTAAAAGGGGGCAACCATGAATCCAGAACAATTATATGGACGGCAGTTACTATCCGATGAATTGAGTGACGTTGATCTGCGCCAAGTGGCATCCTTGCAGCGACGGCCGGCCATGAGTCAGCACGGCCGGCGGATTCGTTGTGAGCGGTGCCAGACGTGGCATGTAAGCGACCAGGTCCGCCTGCCGACCGGAACCTATTTTTGCCCCGCGTGCTTAACGCTTGGGCGGGTCACCAGTCGGCAACAACTGGTGGGGTTACCGGAACAAAATGCGTTTAAGCCGCCAGTCCATCCGTTAACATGGCAGGGCGAACTGACCCGGTTACAAACGGCGTGTGCTCAAGTAATCGTGACCGTCTTTCAGCAACGCCGCCAGCACTTGTTGTGGGCGGTGACCGGGGCTGGAAAAACGGAGATGTTGTTTCCTGGGTTGGCGGATGCCCTGGCGCGTGGTGACCGAATTGCGGTCGCCTCACCCCGCGTCGATGTGTGCTTGGAGCTTGCGCCACGGTTAAAACGGGCGTTTGCAGGCGTCCCAATTGCAGTGTTGCATGGACGGCAAACACAGCCGTATGCGTATCGCCAGCTGACGGTGTGCACGACGCACCAACTCTATCGATTTTACCACGCCTTTGATGTTATCGTCGTGGATGAAGTCGATGCGTTTCCATTTGCACACAACCCGCGCTTGGCGGTGGCAGTCGCAACCGCTAGAAAACTAACGGGCGCGACGTTGTATCTGACAGCAACACCAAGCCGGGCACTATTGCGTGATGTTCACCACGGACGGCTCACGTTGAGTTACTTACCCTTACGTTTTCACGGACATGTTCTGCCAGAATTGACCGTTCGGTTGGCGATTAATTGGCGCCACCAGCTAGCACGGCACCACTTGCCAGCCGGGATGTTACGGGTGTTAAGCCAATTCATCAAGCGTGAGCAACGTTTCTTACTGTTTGTCCCACATGTGGCCCAACTAGCGGTCGTGGCAAAAATCTTGACCCGTGTCTTTCCAAAGTTAACGTTTGCGACGGTCCACGCAACGGATCCTGAGCGACTGGAAAAAGTGACAGCAATGCGTGAACGGCAAGTTCAGGGGTTGATCACGACTACGATCTTAGAGCGGGGGGTCACGTTACCGGGCATTGATGTGTTGATTTTAGGTGCGGATGACCCGGTCTTTTCAAGTGCGGCGTTAGTCCAAATGGCAGGCCGTGCGGGACGAAGTGCTGACCGCCCGACTGGCCTTGTTTGCGCATGGGTCAGTACACAAACGCGAACGATCAAGGAAGCCCAACGTCAGATTCGTCTGGTTAACCGAAAGGGCCGCCGGTTGCCTGAATGGCAACCTGTGTAATGTGTCAGCGGCCGCTTTCCTGGCGGCCGCCAATTGGGCGCCTCTTTTGCTTGCGGCCGCTGACACAACGCGCAGTGTGTGACCGTTGTTTGGCGACGTTTACCCGAATTGACCGGGCGACTGCCTGTCCACAGTGCGGGCGTGCTCAACAACAACCTGGCCAATGTCATGATTGTGAGCGTTGGAATCAAATGGCGGACGTTTCGGCCACAAATGCAGCGCTGTTTGAGTACAATGAGGCGATGAAAGCATTTATGCATGCGTATAAGTTTATTGGTGATTGTCGGCTGGCGGCGGTCTTTCAGCCAAGCGTTACGGCGGCTATTATGGCACTTCGCCCGGATGTCGTGGTGCCCATGCCGGTGGCCCAATCAACATTAGTTAAACGGGGATTTAACCAGGCAACGCTACTTTTGCCACACAGTGTCCTAGTCGTTTCGGCGCTACGGGTTCAAACGGTGATGAAGGTCCAGCAATCACGACTTGGCCGAACGGCGCGGTTAGCCCGAACACAACCGTTTGAACTGGATGGACAAGCTGGTCGAAAACTGACCGGTCAGCAGGTGCTTATCTTTGATGATGTGTACACAACCGGGCGAACAATGCGATTTGCCATGCAAGTCTTACAAGACGCGGGGGCCAAAGTCCCTGACAGGGCTTACATTAGCGCGTTAATGCGCCTTATTGAGGGGTTATTATTGAGTGTTAACGACAGGTTCGCTATAATAAAGTTACAGGTAGCGATAGAGTGGTCCTATCAAAACCACTTCATGGTAAACGCCCAACGTGGCACCATGAAGACAGCGCTAAACGCGCTTAAGCCCCCGCATAGCGGGAACTTAGTTCGGAAGGGAGCGAAGTTTTATGTTAGATGTACAAACTCGTGGAGAAAACATCTCAGTAACCGATGCACTCAGAGACTATGTTGATAAGAAAGTAACCAAGATCGAACGGTACTTGGAACCGAATGTCAGCGCTGTTGCCCATGCTAATTTGCGGGTCTATCCAGATAAAACAGCAAAGGCAGAAGTGACCATTCCGTTGCCATACTTGACGTTACGGGCAGAAGAAACATCTGATGACCTGTACAAGAGTATCGACACAATGTCGGATCGGTTGGAACGTCAGGTTCGTAAATACAAGACCAAGGTTAACCGGAAGTCTCGGGAAAAGGGTTACAAGGGCTTAGACTTCCGTCCAGACGAAGTGGTTGTTGAAGAAGAACAACCAGAAGCACGCTTTGACGTGGTTCGGACCAAGAACCTGCAGCTGAAGCCAATGGATAATGAAGAAGCCATTTTACAAATGGATTTATTGGGCCATGATTTCTTCATTTACCAAGATGCAGAGACTGATGAAGTTAATGTTGTGTACCGTCGTAATGATGGGCGTTACGGTTTATTGCAAGCCGGTAGTATTGATTAAGTAATCAAATGGAGTTCATTGTAAGCACCGCAATTGCGGTGCTTTTTTTATTGCCTTACTAGACAACTGTTGAAGTGGTTGGCTATGAACACCGGATTTTTGACCGAGAAGCGGGGAATTCGGGTGGGTCATCGTTGTGTAAATGTTAGTGGAACGTTAGGATTAAGAGGAATCTGTGGCTAAATCGGGCGAACCAGTTTTAAATACGGCCATCTAATGCTAAAATATATAGTTGATATACTGCGCGGTTTGTAACATTAACGCGCCTAAGGGAAGGAAAAAGTTACTGTATGCCAAACCTCTTAAAAAATTGGGTTGAATCAGATGCCCGTAAAGTTCGTCGGTTAGGCCAAACGGCTGATGAAGTCATGGCTTATGAAGATGAATATGCAAAATTAAGTGATGAAGAATTACAGGCAAAAACGCCTGAATTCCAAGAACGCTATCAAAATGGCGAAACCTTGGATAATTTGCTGCCAGAAGCCTTTGGTGTTGCGCGTGAAGCAGCCAAACGGGTTTTAGGCCTCTTTCCATTCCGGGTTCAAATCATGGGGGGGATTGTCCTCCATCATGGTGATATTGCGGAAATGAAGACTGGTGAAGGGAAGACCCTGACGGCAACCATGCCCGTGTACCTCAATGCATTATCAGGTAAAGGGGTTCACGTTGTTACGGTTAACGAATACCTGTCTGCTCGTGACGCGACGGAAATGGGTGAACTGTACAACTGGCTAGGATTAAGCGTTGGGATCAACGGAGCTGAAAAGTCTGCTGCTGGAAAGCGGGAAGCGTACGATTCTGACATTACCTACTCAACAAACGGTGAAATTGGGTTTGATTACCTTCGTGATAACATGGTCGTTTACAAGGATGACCAAGTTCAACGTGGGCTAAACTTTGCGATCATTGATGAAGTTGACTCCATTTTGATCGATGAATCACGGACACCGTTGATTATTTCAGGTGGTTCAGCCGGAAATACAAACCTGTACGAACGGGTTGACCTGTTTGCAAAGACGTTACGTGAAAAGACGGATTACAAGGTTGACCTTGAATCAAAGACCGTTTCACTGACGGATGAAGGAAACCGGAAGGCTGAAAAATACTTCGATCTAAAAAATCTGTACGATACTGAAAATACGGCGCTAACACACCATATTGACCAGGCGTTGCGGGCCAACTTCATCATGTTCAACAACAAGGACTATGTGGTTCAAGAAGGGGAAGTTCAAATCGTTGACTCCTTTACCGGACGGATCATGGAAGGCCGGCGGTTCTCTGACGGCTTGCACCAAGCGTTGGAAGCTAAAGAACATGTGGACATCCAAGAAGAAACCAAGACGATGGCCAACATCACGTACCAAAACTTGTTCCGGATGTACGACAAGCTTTCCGGGATGACCGGGACGGCGAAGACGGAACAAGAAGAATTCCGTGAAATTTACAACATGGAAGTTATCACAATTCCAACGAACAAACCGGTTTTGAGACAGGATGAACCAGACTTACTGTACCCAAGTTTGAAGAGTAAGTTTAACGCGGTTGTGGACGAAATTAACCGACTTCACGAAAAGGGTCAGCCAATGTTAATTGGGACCGTGGCCGTGGAAACGTCTGAATACTTGTCACACCAGTTGGATGAAATGAACATTCCCCACAGTGTGCTGAACGCGAAGAACCACGCCCGCGAAGCTGAAATCATCATGAATGCGGGCCAAAAGGGTGCCGTAACCATTGCCACCAACATGGCTGGTCGTGGAACGGATATCAAGCTTGGACCTGGGGTTCGTGAACTTGGTGGTCTTGCTGTGATTGGGACGGAACGTCATGAATCACGGCGGATCGATAACCAACTTCGGGGCCGTTCTGGACGGCAAGGGGATCCTGGTTTTTCACAGTTCTACTTGTCATTAGAAGATGATTTGATGCTCCGGTTTGGTTCTGAACGGGTCAAGTCACTGCTTCAACGGATGAATGTTGAGGAAGATGACGCGGTCATTAAGAGCCGGTTAATCACGCGGCAAGTTGAATCTGCTCAAAAGCGGGTTGAAGGGAATAACTATGATTCCCGGAAGAACGTGCTGCAATACGATGACGTTATGCGTGAACAACGTGAAGTTATCTATAAGCAACGGCAAACTGTGATCACCGAACCAGATGACTTGAAGTGGGTCATCATGCCGATGATTGAACGGACCGTTAACCGCATCGTTGATATGCATACAAATGGTGACCAGGCTAACTGGGAACTTGAAAGCATTGCCGACTTCGCAACGGCTGCAATGGTTGATGAAGACACCATTTCCGTTGAAACGTTGTCTGGCAAATCAGCAGCGGACATTAAGGCTTACTTGATGGACCGGGCCGAAGACGTTTACCAAGCTAAACAAAAGCAGCTGTACGATCCTAACCAAATGCTTGAATTCGAAAAGGTGGTTATCCTCCGTTGTGTGGATTCTCACTGGACTGATCACATTGACACACTGGACCAGCTTCGCCAATCCATTCAATTACGTGGTTATGGTCAGCTGAACCCACTGATTGAATACCAAAGTAACGCCTTTACGATGTTTGAAGAAATGGTCTTCGACATTGAATATGACGCAACCCGTCTCTTCATGAAGAGTGAAATTCGGCAAAATATGGAACGTTAATTCGCGGTAATCGTGATTTAATTCCGTGGAGTGAATGCACATCAAAACGATTGATTTTCCAATGCGGGAAGTCAGTCGTTTTGGTTTATGAAGGACAAATTGTTTAGAACGTTAAATTAACGAAATAAGGAGTGAATGTTATGGAACTAGCTGAAGCAAAACAACGGTTAGCCGACATGCAGCAACAGATCACGAACTTTAGGGGGTCACTTTGACCTCGATGCCCTAGATCAGAGCATTGCTGAAAATGAAGCCCGAATGGCCGAACCGGATTTTTGGAACGACAACGTGGCGGCCCAAACGGTGATTGATGCCAACAATGCGTTGAAGGCAAAACACGACACGTTTATGGAGCTGGATGAGGCCGTGGAAAATCTGGCCCTCACCATTGAATTGCTGGACGATGAACCAGATGACGAAATGATGGCACAATTGGACGATGATGTGGCTGCAACTGAGAAACGGTTACAGGCGTACCGCCTAACCCAACTGTTGGATGAACCGTACGATGGAAACAATGCCATTCTGGAAATTCATCCCGGTGCTGGTGGGACCGAATCACAGGACTGGGGTCAAAACCTTCTGCGGATGTACACGCGGTGGGCAGAACAACACCAGTTCAAGGTCGATATTGTGGATTACCAAGCGGGGGACGTTGCGGGGTTAAATAGCGCGACCATCCTCATTTCAGGAACCAACGCTTACGGTTATTTGCGAAGTGAAAAAGGGGTTCACCGGTTTGTTCGGATTTCCCCGTTTGATTCAGCTGGACGGCGCCACACGTCCTTTGTGAGTGTGGATGTTATGCCAGAATTGGATGATTCCATTGAGGTGGATCTGAATCCGGATGACATTCGGATGGAAGTTTTCCGTTCTAGTGGTGCCGGTGGTCAGCACATCAATAAAACCTCATCCGCGGTTCGGTTGATTCATGAACCAACTGGGATTGTTGTGTCATCACAGGCCCAACGGTCACAGTTCCAAAATAAAGACACGGCAATGGCCATGTTAAAGGCGAAGTTGTACGAACGTGAAGAACAAAAGAAGGCCGAAGAAAAGGCGAAGTTAGAGGGAACCCAGATGGAAATTGGCTGGGGCTCACAGATTCGCTCCTACGTTTTCCAACCGTACACGTTGGTGAAGGATCACCGAACGGGGTACGAAACGGGGAACGGACAGGCGGTCTTGGACGGTGATTTAGATCCGTTTATTGATGCGTACTTGCAGTGGAACCTGAAACAAAAAAATCCTGATTAAGGTGAAAGGACCCGCTAACACACGGTGTGGCGGGTCCTTTTTGTACCTAAAATATGCTATACTGCACGTGACAAATGGTGATCTGTGGAAAAAGGTGGCTGGAGAAGGGCTCATGACAAAACGCATTTTAGTGGTAGATGATGAACCGAGCATTGTAACATTGCTTCGCTATAACCTTGAACAGGCTGGGTATGCCGTTGAGATCGCAACGGATGGCTTGAGTGCATTGGCTAAGATTCAGACGGAAGACTATTTTTGTGTCCTACTAGATTTAATGTTGCCAGAGTTAGACGGGCTTGAAGTCACAAAGCAAGCGCGTCGTGCCGGAATTCAAACGCCTATCATCATCGTGACTGCTAAAGGCGATGAATTTGACCGGGTCTTTGGGCTAGAAATTGGTGCGGATGATTACGTCGTTAAGCCGTTTTCCCCACGCGAAATTATTGCACGAATTAAAGCCGTTACGCGGCGTAATGCGCCAAGTGCCAGCGTTGAACCAACCCACCCCGTCATTACGGTGGGCGAGTTATCAGTTGATGAAGACCGCTTGCGGGTCATGCGGGCGGGCCAGCCGATTGCATTGACGCCAAAGGAGTTTGAACTACTGGATTACCTTGTGCAGCGTCAGGGACGGGTGTTGAGTCGCGAGGCGCTTCTTAACGGCGTGTGGGGCTACAATTATGCTGGTGACAGCCGGATGGTCGATATGCACATTAGCCATCTACGTGAAAAAATTGAAGTTGACCCCAAACATCCGCAACTGCTAAAAACGGTGCGGGGGTTTGGGTATCAATTCGGGGAGTAACAACGAATGCAAACGCTGAAACGACGCTTACTTTGGGGCACCACCCTGTTTAATGGGTTCCTTTTGATTGCTTTATGGGCGCTGACAAGCCCACAACATCACGTGGCGGTCGTCATTGCGGTGCTAATAACGGCAATAGGTGAATTTATTGGGTTGTGGTGGTTAATGGCGCGTCAAGAACGGGTCCTTCGTGATATAACGGGGCAAGTCTTGCACCTTAATGATCCGGCAAAAACACACCGATTACTGCTACCGCCAAACCATGCTTACGCAGATTTAACGCAGGCAATCAACATGGCGGCTGATGAATTACGGCACCAAAACCACGTTTTTCAGCGCCAAGAAAGTGAACTGGATAGTCTTCTGGAGTATTTGCCTGTTGGTGTAATTGCCATTGACTGGCGCCGGCAGACCCAGTTGCTTAATCCGATGGCAGCGCAGCTACTGGAAATTGCGAGTACCCCGATTCCACACCCATACACGGTTGATGTTCAGCAGTATGCGTTAACCGAACAGATCGAAACGACGCTCCGTGAGCACACAAATCGGCGGCAAACGTTAACCCTGACGTTACCAGCAGCGACGCGGACGCTGGAAGTCTCAACCTTGTATAATCAGCCCCGTCCGCACCACGAACAGGTGCTGGTGCTCCTGTACGATCTAACCGAAGTGACGCAAATTGAACAAATGCAACTTGATTTTGTTTCCAATGCGTCACATGAGTTGAAGACACCGTTGACAGCCATTGCAGGCTTCACGGAAACGCTGTTAAACGGGGCGCAGAATGATCCAGAAACCCGGCAGGAATTTTTAAAAATCATTGATGAACAATCGCACCAACTGATGGATTTGATTGAAGATGTTTTGTCCGTATCGCGGCTTCAAAATCCGCAACGGCGAACCACAACGCCGGTCGCCGTTAATCTTTCAGAGTTGGTGGCAGCACAATTGAAGCTTCAGGGGCAGTCCATTGACCGTCGTGAGTTGATGGTGATAAACGACATTCCGGCGGGAACCATTGTAATGAGCGATGCGGGGATGCTGACACAGATTGTTAAAAATCTGTTGTCGAACGCGATAAAGTATAATCACCAGCAAGGGACAATTAGGTTTGGCCTGACGACCACATCAACGGGGAACTGGCAGTTGCAGGTCAAGGACACTGGTTACGGCATGACGCCGGCACAACAAGCACGAATTTTTGAGCGGTTTTATCGTGCAGAGTTGTCGCATACCAAACAACGGGTACCAGGAACCGGTCTTGGTTTAGCGATTGTTAAGGAACTCGTTGAGTTGCTCGGCGGAACCGTGGGTGTTCAGAGTCAACCGGATGTCGGCACAACGATGACGGTTAGCTTTCCCAAATAATAACGGGCCGTGTTAGCGGCGCATGAATCGTTTTTTAAACGGTGTATGCGGTGCGACACGGCCTTTTTTGCGACCTTTACACAACCTTTACACATTGACCAACGGGCCTTTACATCCATTTTATACACTAGGAGGTGAGTTAGAGATGGTCGAGGAGGGGTCTAAATGAACAAACGACAACTAACAATTACGGTAATCATCATCGTCGTAATTGGTGGGTTATTGGGTTTAGGATATCGACAGCGTGAACAGACAAACACGGGTGGCTCGATTACGGCAGTAGGGTCCACAGCGCTTCAACCCTTAGTTGAAGCCGCCGGTGAACAATATAGTAGCGAACACTTTGGCGTGTTTATTAATGTCCAGGGTGGTGGCTCAGGGACCGGATTGAGCCAGATTCAAGAGGGTGCCGTTGCCATTGGGAACTCGGATGTCTTTGCGAGTGAACAGGCGGGGATCAAGGCGAAACACCTTGTGGATCACCGGGTTGCTGTTGTGGGAATTACGCCCATTGTCAGTAAGGATGCTGGGGTCACTAACTTAACAACGGCACAATTACAAAAAGTATTTGACGGGACGTACACAAACTGGCGCCAGGTTGGTGGCCATGACGTTCCAATTACGATCGTTAACCGCGCCCAAGGGTCAGGAACTCGGTCAACCTTTGAGCGGTGGGCGTTGAAGAAGCATAAAGTGGCAACGGCCCAGGAGCAAGATTCATCCGGGATGGTGCGCTCCATTGTCGGCACGACACCGGGTGCCATTAGTTACGTGGCCTTTTCTTACGTTAATAAGACGGTTCAACCAGTTTCACTCAACGGGGTGAAGCCAACGGATGCAAACGTTAAGACCAATGCGTGGAAGGTTTGGTCCTATGAACATATGTATACTAACGGCCAACCAACTGGTGTGACAAAGGGATTCTTGACGTACATTCAGTCGGATAAAATCCAGTCCACCCTGGTGAAACAATTAGGCTATATCAGCATGGCACAAATGAAGGTTGACCGGAGCGTCACCGGTGTTGTGACGACGATTCGTTAAAGGGAGCGTAAAGATGAAAGAAACATCAACAGATTCAATTAAGGCTCAGCTTCAAAAAACATCCCGGGCGACACGAATTGAGCGGCGCGGGCGCACGGTGAGCTTCTTGGCACTAATGCTAATTTTGGCGGTGGTCATTGCGATTTTCTGGTTTGTCGCTGCAAAAGGGTTGGCAACGTTCTTTGATAATCACATCAATGTTTGGTCATTTTTAAGTGGTAAGACGTGGGATCCTTCGGTGAAGGGGGCTAACGGCCAACCACAACTCGGTGCACTGCCAATGATTGTCGGGTCCTTTTTGATCACGTTATTATCGGCGATTCTAGCAACGCCATTTGCCATCGGGACAGCAGTCTTTATGAATGAGATTGCGCCAAAACACGGGGCCAAGATTTTACAGCCCGTTACAGAACTGCTGGTTGGAATTCCGTCCGTTGTGTATGGCTTTATCGGACTGTCCGTGGTGGTTCCGTTTATTCGGCACATTTTTGGTGGGAGTGGGTTTGGGATTCTCTCAGGAACAATCGTCTTATTCGTCATGATTTTACCAACGATCACCTCAATGACGGCGGATACGTTGAAGTCTGTCCCCCGTTACTATCGGGAAGCTTCCTTGGCACTTGGTGCAACACGGTGGCAAACGACACGTAAAGTGGTGCTTCGGGCCGCAACACCAGGCATCTTAACCGCCATCGTTTTTGGGATGGCACGGGCTTTTGGTGAGGCGCTGGCCGTTCAAATGGTGGTGGGGAACGCAACGTTGCTTCCAAACAACTTGGTGTCACCATCGTCAACGTTAACGTCCGTGCTGACGCAGGGGATCGGAAACACGGTCATGGGGAGTTTGCAAAACAACGCCTTGTGGTCACTTGCGTTGGTTCTGCTGTTAATGTCACTATTCTTTAACCTGGTCATCCGGTTGATCGGTCGGAAGGGGGCGCTACGCTAATGAATCCAAAAACAGCGGATAAAATTGCAACGGGTGTCTTCTACGCCATCGCCGGGATTGTCATTCTGATTTTGGTTTTCTTACTCGGCTATATTTTAGTGGCTGGGCTGCCAAAGCTGACGTGGCACTTCTTGGTGACACCGGCAAAGGCCTTCACTGCTGGCGGCGGAATTGGGCTTCAATTGTTTAACTCGTTTTACTTGTTGATCCTAACCATGTTGATTTCATTCCCAATTGCGTTAGGTGCTGGGATTTATTTGAATGAATACGCTAAGAAAAATTGGCTGACGAGTTTGGTTCGGACGGCCATTGAAATTTTAAGTTCATTACCATCGGTTGTTGTGGGGTTGTTTGGTTTTCTCCTGTTCGTTGTTCGCTTCAAGATGGGTTTTTCCATCCTGTCAGGGGCGTTGGCGTTAACGTTTTTTAACCTTCCGTTGTTGACCCGGAGCATTGAGACGGCGCTGGCCGCCATTCCGAACCTCCAGCGTGAAGCAGGACTCGCATTGGGCCTGTCCCGGTGGGAAACGGTCACACACGTTATTCTGCCAGCAGCGGTCCCAAGTATTTTAACCGGGGTGATTTTAAGCGCCGGGCGGGTCTTTGGTGAAGCCGCCGCACTGATCTACACGTCGGGGCAATCAGCACCGGCCCTGAACTTTGCGGATTGGAATCCGTTTAACATTTCCAGCCCGTTAAATCCAATGCGACCAGCGGAAACGTTGGCAGTTCACATTTGGAAGATCAATTCAGAGGGGATTATGCCTGATGCCAGTGCCGTTTCAGCTGGTGCCTCAGCGGTTCTTGTTTTGGCCGTCCTCTTATTTAATGTCTTAGCACGGTGGTTAGGCCGGCGGTTATATCGGCGGCTAACGGCGGGTAATTAACTTCAAAGGAGTGATATCTGATGACAACGTTAACAGACACATTGACATCAACGCCGCCAGAGCGGTTCATTAAGCAATTGGACGAGGAAACTCATGAAATTGCGTTAACCACGAAAAATCTCCACGTCTACTATGGGGACAACGAAGCGTTAAGTGAAGGGGATCTTCAGTTTGAACGGTATAATATTACCGCGTTAATCGGCGCGTCAGGCTCCGGGAAATCGACCTTTTTGCGGTCACTTAACCGCATGAACGATGGCATTGCTCGGGTGGACGGCCAGATTATGTACCGCGGCCTGGACATTAATAGCGACCAAATTGACGTGTACGAGATGCGGCGGCACATCGGCATGGTGTTCCAACGCCCCAACCCCTTTGCAAAGTCAATCTACGACAACATTACGTTTGCCCTTAAACAACGGGGCTTACGCGATAAGCAACAGTTGGATGAAATTGTGGAGACCTCCTTACGCCAAGCGGCCATGTGGGACCAGGTTAAAGATGAGTTGCATCAAAGTGCCTTATCGTTGTCCGGTGGGCAACAGCAGCGGTTGTGCATCGCCCGGGCGATTGCCATGAAGCCAGATATTTTGTTAATGGACGAACCGGCAAGTGCGTTGGATCCAGTGGCAACATCGCAAATTGAAGATACACTGTTGCAATTGAAAGAACACTACACGATTGTGATCGTGACCCATAATATGCAACAAGCAGCCCGCATCAGTGACTACACCGCCTTCTTCCACATGGGCAAGGTGTTAGAGTATGACGAGGCGAGAAAAATCTTTACCCGACCAAAAGTAACGATTACAAATGATTATATTTCTGGGAATTTTGGCTAAGATCGGCGGGAGGACAGTCAATGACAGCAATTATGGCGGTTGACAATTTACACCTATTTTATGGTAAAAAGGAAGCACTAAAGGGCATCGATTTAACGTTCCCTGAAAAAGGCATCACCGCGCTCATTGGTCCGTCTGGTTGTGGGAAGTCGACGTTTTTGCGGTGTTTGAACCGAATGAATGATTTGATTGATGGTGTGACGATCACCGGGAACGTGATGTTCAATGGGCAGAATGTGTATGCACCAGATACAGATGTTGTGGCGCTTAGAAAAGAGGTTGGGATGGTCTTTCAACAACCCAATCCGTTCCCGTTTTCCATCTATGAAAACGTTATTTACGGACTTCGCTTGGCCGGGATTCATGATAAACAGGTCTTGGATGAAGCGGTGGAACATAGTTTGAAGCAGGCCGCTGTTTGGGATGAAGTGAAGGATGATTTACAAAAAAATGCGTTGGCACTGTCTGGCGGTCAACAGCAACGGGTTTGTATCGCTCGGGTTCTAGCCGTCTCACCAACCGTGCTATTATTGGATGAACCGACTAGCGCCCTCGACCCAGTGTCCAGCCACGTTGTGGAAGAAACACTGTTAAAACTGCGCTATGATTACACGATCATTACCGTGACCCACAACCTTCAACAAGCGTCACGGATTGCAGATCGCACCGCCTTCTTTTTGCAAGGCGAGCTTGTTGAAGCCAGTGACACGAAGCAAATGTTTATGAATCCAGAAAAGCAGCAGACACAAGACTACATTTCTGGTCGATTTGGGTAACCAGTCAATTTAAAGTAAGGGGAGAACACATCATGCGGCGATTGTTTGACGATGAATTAAATGATTTAGACACCAGTTTCACGGAAATGGGGATGCTCGTTTCAGAAGCGATTGGTAAGGCGGTGACCTCGTTTGTGAATCATGATCGGGCACTCGCCCAGGAAGTGATTGATCATGACCACCTCATTAATGATCGGGAGGTTCAGCTTGAAAAGAAATCTTTTGAGATGATTGCGTTGTACCAACCAGTGACGACTGATTTACGTGAAATTGTGACCATTTTGAAAGCTGTTTCTGACCTTGAACGCATGGGGGACTACGCGCGAAGTGTGGCCCACTCGACCATTCGGGTGAAGGGCAACAAGCGGGTCGCCAGCATCGAACAGCACGTCTCAGAAATGGGGACGATTGTTCAACAAATGGTCGCCGATGTTTTGGCGGCCTACGTTAAAGAAGAAGGGGTTCGGGCAAAAGAAATTGCCAAAACCGACGCCCGGGCAGCCGATTACTACCAACTTATTTACATGGAAAGCATTGACCAAATGCGGCAGGACCCAGAGGTTGTCATCGGTACAACCGATTACTTGGCCGTTGCGCAATACTTGAAGCGAATTGGTGATTACGTAACGAATATCTGTGAATGGATCGTTTACTTACAAACGGGGAAAATCGTGGAATTGAACCCGAGAAATGATCACCAGCAAGCAGAAGCGGAAACAAATAAGCCAACAAATAATGAATAAGTACATTGCAGCGTAGGCTCATCACGCTAGCAACAGTTAACAATGACACCTGGGCTAGAATCGCCTGAGGTGTTTTTTGCGTTTTATTGTCATGAGGCCGACTGGTCGCAGGAAATATTTTTGTGGTTTATCATAAGTCATGGTGAAAAGTTGGCGAGAGGCGCGTGAATGCGCTAAAATTAGGACATTCAAAGTGATAATTCATGGGATTGTGAGGTCTGGATTGGATGAAGCGAGCTAAATTAACAAAGTCACGCACAGATCGGTGGATTGGCGGCGTTTTCGGGGGCCTTGGTGCGTATTTACACATCAACGCAACGGTGCTCAGAATTGGCTATTTATTGTTGGCCATTTTTTTGCCACCGCACTTCATCATGCCGTTGTTAGCAATTGTGCTGTACGGCGTGTTACTGTGGACGATTCCGTCAGCGGATGGGGATAACGACGCGGCCACGTTCAATGTCTTTGGTGACTTATTTAGTGGTCAGTCGCGGTCGGAGCGTCGGGGCCGCAAAGAAATCCATGCCGAGGAACGTGATGTCCATGATAAGCACGATAAATAGAGAGAAATAGGTGAGAGAATGAAATTTTGGCAACGCATTATCATTGACGCATTGCTCTTTATGGCAATTGCGGGCTTTTTCCGAAACAGTTTCCACGTTTCAAGCGTGTGGTATGCACTGGTTGCGAGCTTAGTGTTGGCGATTCTAAACGCCGGCATTAAACCGTTCTTGGTGATTTTATCGTTACCGATCACATTTTTAACGTTAGGGTTGTTTTCCATCGTGATCAACGCGGCCATGTTGGAATTAACCAGCTTCTTTGTGGGAGCACAGAACTTTCAGATTTCTAACTTCGGGATGGCGATGGTCGCGGCATTGATTATGTCGATTTGTAATGCAATTATTTCGGGTTATTTCAACGCTGAATAGGAGGATGACTTGTGGCAGATAGTGTGACGATTCGCGAGCTGGTGGAGAATGCCCGGCTCTCCGTATACTACGGTGAAGAATATTTAGATGAACGACGTGTAACAACCCCAGACATTTCGCGGCCTGGCTTGGAAATGACGGGATACTTTAATTACTATCCGCCGGAACGGATTCAGTTGTTAGGAATCACGGAGACCTCGTTTTCAAAGAAAATGAGTCATGAAGAGCTCCTCATGATCATGCGGAAGATGATGGGCGCCCAAACGCCTTGTTTTGTGGTCTCAACAGGGATTACACCACCAGATGAACTGCTTCAGGCAGCCGGTGAAGCGCACATTCCAGTATTGGGTTCAAAGCAGACTTCATCACGGATTCTGTCAAACATGTCGATGTACCTCAGTGGCGTGTTGGCAAAACGTCAATCCATTCATGGTGTGTTGGTTGATATTTACGGACTTGGGGTCCTTATTACTGGGGATTCCGGGGTTGGTAAATCTGAAACAGCGCTGGAACTGATTCGTCGGGGCCACCGGTTGATTGCCGATGACCGGGTGGACGTTTACCAACAGGACGAACAAACGCTGGTGGGTGAAGCACCGAAGATTTTGAATCACTTGATGGAAATTCGGGGAATCGGGATCATTGACGTGATGAACCTGTTTGGGGCCGGAGCGGTTCGGAGCCAAGCTAAAATTCAGTTGATCGTTCACCTCCAAAACTGGACACCAGATACGCAGTTTGACCGGTTGGGGAATGCGGATGATGAACGCCAGATTTTCGACGTTCAGGTGCCAATGATTTCCATTCCGGTTAAAACTGGGCGAAACTTAGCCATCATTATTGAATCTGCTGCGATGAACTTCCGGGCCCGTTCAATGGGTTACGACGCGACCAAGACGTTTGATCAAAACTTGAACAGTTTGATTCAAGAAAATTCTAAACGTGACGAAGCAAACGAAGCGGCAACGGAAGCGAAGAAGGACTAAGCGGCATGAATAACGAAACATTGCTCGGGGCGCTAAACCCCATTGCGCTTCACCTTGGACCACTTCAGGTGCACTGGTACGGCGTCATCATTACAAGTGGCGTCTTCCTGGCGTTATGGTTGTCTTTACGAGAAGCACGGCACCAGGGGTTAGATCCAGATGACCTATACGATTTTCTCTTGTGGGCATTGCCAGTAGCACTAATAACGGCCCGGCTGTATTATGTGGTCTTTCAATGGGATTACTACCAGCACCACCTGGACCAAATTATCGCCATTTGGGACGGTGGAATTGCCATCTACGGGGCGTTGATTGGGGCCATGATCGTTGTGGTTTGGTTTACGCGGGCGCGGCAGATCCCGACATTCTTGTTTCTTGACGTCCTCGCACCAACGGTGATTATGGCGCAGGGAATTGGGCGCTGGGGCAACTTTATGAACCAAGAGGCCTACGGTAAAATCACAACCCACGCACATTTAGAGGCGCTTCATCTGCCAGCGTTTATTGTGAACCAAATGAACATTGACGGGGCCTACCGAACCCCGACGTTCCTTTATGAATCTGTATGGGATCTTGCTGGGTTTGTCTTATTGATGAGCACGCGGCACATTAAGGGCCTTTACCGCCGTGGTGAAGTGTTCTTTCTCTATGTGTGCTGGTATGCGTTCGGACGGTTCTTTGTTGAAGGCATGCGGACTGACAGTCTCATGCTCGGTCCAGCACGTGTGTCCCAGTGGTTATCTGTGATTCTATTTATTGGTGCACTGACGTGGCTGATCATTCGTCGCCGTCAGGGCGTGCCAATGTACGTAACAGACAGTGAATTGACGACCCAGGGTGATAAACCCGGTAAGGAGAACTCATGACAACAAAAATTGCGGTCCTTGGTGCGGGTTCGTGGGGGAGTGTCCTCGCAAACTTATTAACAGAAAATGGCCATCAGGTGAGCCTGTGGTCGCATAACGAAGCACAAGTCGCAGAAATGAATGACCACCATACAAACCACGCGTACATGCCAAATTTCAATTATGAACCGGCATTAATGGTTACGGCCGATATGGCGACTGCGTTAGCGGATGCCGAGGTTGTTTTATTCGTTGTTCCAACGAAGGCCATTCGCGAAGTGAGCGCGGCAGCGGCAAAGATTCTTGTGGCAACTCACCAAACGGTGACCGTTGTGCACGCCATTAAGGGTTTGGAGCAGCAAACGTATAAACGGGTCTCTGAAATGTTGACGGAAGAGATTCCGGCAGCAAATCGCGACGCAATCGTTGTTTTATCTGGTCCCAGCCACGCAGAGGATGTCGCCAAAAAAGATATTACATTGATTACAGCAGCCTCACAAAACGTGGATGCTGCAAAAAAAGTGCAAAAACTCTTTATGAACCCGTATTTCAGGGTTTATACTAATACGGATGTGATTGGCGCCGAATTTGGGGCCGCACTGAAAAATATCATTGCCATCGGTGCCGGTGCCCTTCACGGCCTCGGCTACGGTGACAATGCAAAGGCAGCGCTATTGACACGGGGGCTGGCTGAGATCAGTCGTTTGGGACAGTCATTTGGAGCGAACCCACTAACCTTCATCGGGTTATCGGGTGTCGGTGATTTGATTGTGACGGCGACAAGCGTTAACTCGCGAAACTGGCGGGCTGGTAATGAGTTAGGGCAAGGTAAGTCATTACAAGAGGTTATTGATACAATGGGAATGGTTATCGAAGGGGTTGCTACGACAAAAGCAGCCCATGAGCTTGGCCGGGCCCGTCATGTTGAGATGCCAATTACAGATGCAATTTACGATGTCTTATACAATGAGGCGGATGTCCGTGCCGTTATTACAGGCCTAATGCAACGTGAGGGTCGTGCCGAACTCGGTTAGGGTGTTAGATAGTGCAAAACCAGGCCATGAAGAAAATGGTCGCAACACGAAAGGAATTTGTTGTTATGCAAAAAGTTAGAAAAGCCATTATTCCCGCTGCGGGTTACGGAACTCGTTTTTTACCGGAAACAAAGGCAATCGCCAAAGAAATGTTACCAATCGTTGATAAACCAACGATCCAGTTCATCGTTGAAGAAGCCCACAAAGCAGGGATCGAACAGATCTGTGTTGTGACTGGGCGGGGCAAGCGGTCTATTGAAGACCACTTCGATTCAGCACCTGAACTAGAAACGGACTTGGCTAACAAGGGCAAGGATTCAATGTTGCACGCCATTCAGTCAAGCAACGATAGTAACTTGTACTTTATCCGGCAGAGCCACATGCGTGGTTTAGGGGATGCCGTGTTAACAGCAAAGGACTTTATCGGTGACGAACCATTTGTTGTGTTGCTTGGTGATGACTTGATGGAAGACAAGGTTCCGTTGACAAAGCAATTAATCAACCGTTATAACGAAACTGGTGAATCAACGTTGGCCGTTATGCGCGTTCCTCATGAGGAAACGAACAAGTATGGTGTGATCAACCCTGTTAAGGAAGTTTCTGAAGGTTTGTATGAAGTGAAGAACTTCGTTGAAAAGCCAAAGCCAGAAGATGCACCATCAGACTTAGCCATCATCGGACGGTACCTGTTGACACCTGAAATCTTTGAAGCCTTGGAACAAACCCCAACGGGTAAAGGTGACGAACTTCAGTTGACAGACGCCATTGATTTGCTGAACAAGAAGCAACACGTTTACGCACATGAGTTTAATGGTGACCGTTACGACGTGGGTTACAAACTTGGTCTGATCAAGACAAACATTGAATTTGGTTTACGTCATCCAGATGTAAAGGATGATCTACGTGATTACGTCTTGCAATTAGCAGACGAAATCAAGGCCAATAAAAAATAAGCACCCCTTGGAAAACGCGCTGGCATTGAATTAATCAGGTCAGCGCGTTTTACCGTAGCGGGTAGCAAACAAAACAGTTGCCTTACTTACAAAAAGATAGTAATATGTGGCTATCGTTAAAAGCAGCGTGACTGCGGGAAGGAAGTTTAATATGACAAACAGTTATGATGTCATTGTGATTGGTGCCGGCCCTGGTGGGATGACGGCCGCACTTTACGCTTCACGGGCTAACCTGTCTGTCCTTTTGTTAGACCGGGGCATTTATGGTGGCCAGATGAACAACACGGCTGCCATTGAAAACTACCCTGGATTTAAGTCCGTTCTGGGGCCAGACCTTGCGAGTGCCATGTACGAAGGGGCCACCCAGTTTGGCGCAGAGTATGGTTACGGTGCCGTTGAAAAGATTACAGAAAATGACGACAACACGAAGACCGTGAAGACGGATACAGACGAGTATGTGGCGAAGGCCGTGGTCATTGGGACGGGATCCCAATACCGTAAGCTTGGCGTCCCAGGCGAGACAGAATTCTCTGGCCGGGGTGTTTCCTACTGTGCCGTTTGTGATGGTGCGTTCTTCAAGAACAAGCACGTCGTTGTTGTCGGCGGTGGCGATAGCGCCATTGAAGAAGGTATTTATCTGACACAGCTAGCAGAAAAGGTCACGGTCGTTCACCGGCGTGATCAGTTGCGGGCCCAGAAGGTGTCACAGGACCGGGCGTTTGCAAATGACAAGATGGACTTTGTGTGGAACACCGAAGTGACTGAAATTGTTGGTGACGACATGAAGGTAACTGGTGTTAAGCTTCATAACCGGGAGACTGGTGAAGACAGCACAATGGCCGCTGACGGCGTGTTCATTTACGTTGGAAACCTGCCAATGACCGAACCATTCATGGGTCTTGGTGTTACCGACGAAAATGGATGGATCCCAACGGATGACCACATGGCAACAAAGGTTCCTGGAATCTTCGCCATTGGGGATGTTCGTGAAAAGGATCTTCGCCAGATCACTACGGCTGTGGGTGATGGCGGCATTGCTGGTCAACAAGTTTTTCAATATTTGGAAGATTTGAAGGCTGCCGTTGCAGCAGAAGCCTAACAAATTTTATAATCAAAAGGTGTTTATGGACGCGTAATCGTTCGTAAGCACCTTTTTTGATTTAAAACGGTGGCGAGACCACTGGTGACGAACTGACTCTGCGCGGCGTTTCCGAATAGGGTATAATTAACGTCAGATTGGTGACTTTGATTATACGAATGGAGATGCAATTGTGGACTGGAAAGAAATGTACCAAACCTGGAATGATTACGCAGGTTTAGAAGCAGGACTTAAGTCAGAATTAACCGCCATGGCAAATGACGATGACGCCTTGGAGGATGCCTTTTATCAACCAATGAGTTTCGGAACTGCCGGGATGCGTGGTGTTATGGGACCTGGGATCAACCGGATGAACCTTTACACGGTGCGGCAGGCAACTGAAGGGCTCGCCATGTACATGGACCAGCTTGGCGATGAAGTGAAAGCACGTGGGGTCGCAATTAGTTTTGACTCACGGCACCACTCAACTGAATTCGCGCATGAAGCAGCCAAGGTTTTGGGTCAACACGGCATCAAGAGCTTTGTCTTTGAAGGGTTACGGCCAACACCAGAACTATCCTTCACGGTGCGTCACTTAAAGACGTTTGCTGGAATCATGATCACTGCTAGTCATAACCCCAAGCAGTTCAATGGTTACAAGATCTATGGTGAAGATGGCGCGCAGATGCCACCAAAGGATTCTGACCTGATCACGAGCTACATTCGGCGGGTAACGGACCTCTTTGCCATTGAAACGGCGGATGAGGCAGTGCTCATGGAAAATGGGTTAGAAACCATCATCGGTGAAGACGTCGACCAAGCTTACTTGGAAAACGTCGCAACGGTCACGGTTGATAAAGCGCTAGCCGCAGAAGAAGGCAAAGACATGACGTTTGTCTTTACACCACTTCACGGAACTGGGCGGATGCCCGGTGAACGGGCCCTTAAAAACGCTGGGTTTAAAAACTTCATTACGGTTCCTGAACAAGCCGAACCAGATGGTGATTTTCCAACCGTTGCCTTTCCGAACCCTGAATTTTCAGAGGCGTTTGACATGGCCATTGCCTTGGGAAAGGAAAAGAACGCGGACGTATTGATTGCCACGGACCCCGATGCTGACCGGTTAGGAACTGCCGTACGGTTGCCTAACGGTGAGTACCAACTCCTGACGGGGAACCAGATTGCAGCCCTAATGTTGCACTACATTCTTGAAGCAAACAAAACGGCAGGGACGCTACCAGAAAATGCGGTTGCCGTTAAGTCGATCGTTTCCACAGAGTTTGCGACAAAGATTGCTGAAAGCTACCATGTGGGCATGATCAACGTGTTGACTGGGTTTAAGTTTATTGCGGAACAGATCCAAAGCTTCCAGGATACGGGTAGCCACACGTTCATGTTTGGGTTTGAAGAAAGTTACGGGTATTTGATCAAGCCATTCGTTCGAGATAAGGATGCCATCCAGGCGTTGACCCTGTTGGCTGAAATCGCGGCGTACTACCGGAAGCAAGGAAAAACCCTGTATGATGGTCTGGAAGGGCTGTACAAAGAGTACGGTTACTTCCGTGAACAAACGTTGCAACAAACGTACGAGGGGATCGAAGGGCCTAAGAAGATCGAGGCCATTTTAGATAAGTTCAGAAACAACGCCCCAACCGCCTATGCTGGCGTTGAGGTTGTGGCAACGGACGACATCGCTAAGGGAACCAAGACGTTTGCTGATGGTAGTGTTGAAGCACTCGACCTGCCGCATGCAGAGGTCTTGAAGTACTGGTTAGCTGATGGCACGTGGATTGCTGTGCGGCCATCCGGGACGGAACCAAAAATCAAGTTCTACATTGGAACAAATGGGGCAACGTTGGCAGAAGCCAACACAAAGTTACAACAGTTTGCCGACGCCATTAACGCCTTTGTTGAAGGCTAAATGACATTAAAATAAAACGTTAGTTGAGAGAATGAAATCATTTTTTTCAGCTAACGTTTTTTTATTTGCCGAACCGTTTGTCGCAACGGATGGACCACTTATCCCAAAACAATTGAGAACCACACTGTGGTTGGATTAGTCTTAATGATGAAAAAGGGGGGCGACAGCATGAAAGTGACGTTTGACATTGTTAAACAGATGGTTGAACCGTTTGTCACCATTACGGCGATGCAAAAAACACCAGATTTAATTGAATTGGGGCAAACGATTGAAGATTTTTCAACGTTATTAATGATCGAAGGGCACCACGATGACCGAACCGTTAGCATTGCCATTGCTGACGTGATTCGTTTTCATACCGCTGGGAAAAGCGTTGTGTGTGAAACAGCTACGGGGACTTACCAAATTCGTCAGCGCATTTATGAACTGGCGGAGCGGTTATCAAAGCGCTTGTTTATTCAGATTTCAAGTTCAGAAATTGTTCGAATTTCATGCATCAAACAGTTTGACCTGGGCCGTGGTGGCATCTTTTTGGTGCGGTTAACCTCTGATGAGGTGACTTATACCTCACGGCGATATGCACAAACGCTTAAACGGAGGTTACTAAAATGAAAAAAATGGGCGCAAGAATTGGTTTTGGCGTTATCGTTGGCATCACAGTTGGTTACCTGATCGCCTTATTCTTCTCGGTTGTTGAACAAACAAAGTCGTTTTATCCCTCATCCCCTTGGTTCACGCAGCACTTCACGTCGTTAACAACGGCAACACTGGCATCAACGGGGCTATGGATCATGATTGGTGTCATGTTTAGTTTGGCGGGAATGGTCTTTGATCAAGAACGGTGGAGCATCACGAAGCAAACGGTCGTCCACTTTAGTGTGACGTTTGTTTTATTCACACCGTTAGCCATTATCTGTGGCTGGTTTCCACTTAACGTGGGGTGGTTGATCGGCTATACAGTGATCTACGTGGTCGTTTACATTACCATTTGGTTGAGTAGTATGATGAGAGCCAAACAAATCGTCAAGCGGTTAAACAAGTCACTCCCTGATGTGCGGCAATGAGTGACTAAACGGGAATGTCGCGGGCGCCCTAAGGACCGGTTAAACAAGTCAATTTTAGTGTGAACGCATGATGATCCGAACGGTTCGGTCAGCACATCTGATGCTGCCAAACATTCGGATCTTTTTGGGCTTATTTCGTGCGAAAGTATGTTCGCTGTGCTATCATAAATACGCTATCTAAACGCATTCGTGTGACGTGTTTGCCATAGCCGATCGTTTTCGTTGGTCCGGCTTGACAGACCTGTTACACTAATGGGACGACAATAATGATGAACTCGACAACGCACATAAAGGGGGAGACGTTAGGATGATTGAACGTCAAGCTGATCGTAAATTTGACCTTGTTTCAAAGTACAAACCGACTGGTGATCAGCCGGCAGCAATTAATCAGTTGACCACGGGAATCGAGAGTGGCAAAAAGGCCCAGATTTTGATGGGGGCAACTGGAACCGGGAAGACGTTCACGATTAGTAACGTCATTGCCAACGTCAACAAACCGACGTTGGTGCTCTCACACAATAAGACACTGGCCGGACAGTTGTACGGTGAATTCAAGGAGTTCTTCCCCAATAACGCGGTGGAATACTTTGTTTCATACTATGATTACTACCAGCCAGAAGCCTACGTGCCTTCTTCTGATACCTACATTGAAAAGGATTCGGCAATTAATGACGAGATCGATAAGTTGCGGAACTCAGCAACCAGTTCGTTACTTGAACGTAATGATACGATCGTTGTGGCGTCCGTTTCTTCCATCTTTGGTTTAGGGGACCCACACCAGTATAAGGATCACGTCATTTCATTGCGGATCGGGCAGACGATCGAACGAAATGACTTTATGCGCAAGCTGGTCGACATTCAGTTTGAACGTAACGACATTGATTTCCAGCGGGGCCGGTTCCGGGTCCACGGCGACATTGTGGAAGTGTTCCCAGCCTCTGAAGACCAACGGGCCTTGCGGATTGAATTCTTTGGTGACGAAATCGACCGGATGCGTGAAGTTGACGCCCTTACTGGTGAAGTGATCGGTGATCGTGACCACATCACCATTTTCCCGGCGACCCACTTCATGACAAACGATGCGATTATGGATCACGCCATCACAACGATTGGCGACGAATTAACGGACCGATTGGCCGTTTTAAATGATCAGGGCAAGCTTCTTGAAGCGCAACGACTTCAGCAACGGACGACGTATGACCTGGAAATGATGAAGGAAATGGGATATACGAGTGGAATCGAAAACTACTCGCGGCATATGGACGGTCGTGCTCCCGGGGAGCCGCCGTTTACGCTCCTTGATTTCTTCCCGAAGGATTTTCTGATCGTTGTGGATGAAAGTCACGTGACGATGCCACAGGTTCGGGGAATGTACAAGGGTGACCGGTCACGGAAACAAATGCTGGTGGACTATGGTTTCCGGTTGCCAAGCGCGTTGGACAACCGGCCATTGAAGATCGATGAATTTGAGCAACACGTGAACCAGGTTGTGTACATGTCCGCCACACCAGGGGATTATGAACGCGAACAAACGGATACGGTTGTGCAGCAAATTATTCGGCCAACCGGTTTACTGGACCCCACCATTGAGGTGCGGCCAATTATGGGCCAAATTGATGACCTGGTTGGTGAAATCAACAAACGGATCGAAAAGCATGAACGAACGTTTGTAACCACCATGACTAAAAAGATGGCGGAAGATTTGACGGACTACTTGAAGGATCTCGGGATTCGGGTTCGTTATCTTCATAGTGACATCAAAACGCTGGAACGTACGCAAATCATTCGGGATCTCCGACTTGGTAAGTTTGACGTTCTGGTTGGGATCAACCTTTTGCGGGAAGGAATTGACGTGCCGGAAGTTTCACTGGTCGCCATCCTGGATGCAGATAAGGAAGGGTTCTTGCGGAACGAACGGTCATTGATTCAAACGATCGGGCGGGCGGCCAGAAACGCTAACGGCTCCGTCATTATGTATGCAGATTCAATTACCGGCTCGATGCAAGCAGCCATTGACGAGACAAAACGGCGGCGGTCACTGCAAGAAGCCTATAACGAGGAACATCACATCACGCCAACAACGATCGTTAAGCCAATTCGTGATAACATCACGATCACCGCACCGACGGGTGAAGGGCAGCACGAATCGACGTTTAGCGAGGATGATTTTGATAATTTGAGTAAGGCTGATCAGGATGCAATGTTGGCTGGTTTGAACAAGCAAATGCAAGAAGCCGCCAAGAAGTTAGACTTCGAAGAAGCGGCGAACCTCCGTGACACAATCATGGAATTGACGGCCAAACAATAACGGCAACAAGGTAGGGGAAGCATGGCAAATAACGATAAAATTGTGATCCATGGGGCACGTGCCCATAATTTAAAGAACATCGACGTAACGATTCCACGGGATAAGCTTGTGGTCATCACGGGGCTCTCGGGCTCCGGAAAGAGTTCGTTAGCGTTTGATACGTTGTACGCTGAAGGCCAGCGCCGTTACGTTGAGAGTTTGTCAGCGTACGCCCGGCAATTCTTGGGCCAGATGGACAAGCCAGACGTTGATTCGATCGACGGGCTTAGTCCAGCAATTTCGATTGACCAGAAGACAACCAGTAAGAACCCCCGGTCAACGGTGGGAACCGTAACAGAAATCAACGACTACCTGCGGCTTCTCTGGGCGCGGGTCGGCACCCCCATTTGTCCAAACGACGGGACGGAAATTACCAGTCAGTCCGTTGAACAAATGGTGGATCAGGTCCTGGCCTTACCAGAGCGGACGCGGCTTCAGATTCTGTCACCAATCGTGCGGCGCAAGAAGGGCCAGCACACAAAAGTGTTTGAAAAGATCAAGCGCGAAGGGTTCGTTCGGGTCCAAGTCGATGGTGAAACAATGGACGTCGATGAAGTACCTGAATTGGATAAGAACAAGTACCACAGCATCAACATTGTGATTGACCGGATCGTAGTGCGGCCCGACAGCGACAGTCGTAGCCGGCTGTTTGATTCATTTGAAGCAGCGTTACGGTTGAGTGATGGGTACGCCACGGTTGATGTGATCGATGGTGATCCATTACAGTTTTCCGAACACTACTCATGTCCAATTTGTGGCTTTACCGTTGGTGAATTAGAACCACGGTTGTTCTCCTTTAACGCACCAGTTGGTGCCTGCCCAGATTGTGAAGGACTCGGTGTCAAACTAGAAGTTGATGAAGATCTCGTGGTGCCAGACCGGACCAAGACTTTACGTGATGGGGCCTTGGAACCATGGAATCCGATTAGTTCAATGTACTATCCAAGCATGCTTGAACAGTTTGCGGAACAAAACAAGATTGACATGGACACGCCATTTGGCAAATTACCGAAGAAGCAGCGTGACATGGTGTTATACGGAACGACGAAGACCTTCCACTTCCATTACGAAAACGATTTTGGCGGGGTTCGTGACGTTGACGCTGAGTTTGAGGGCGTAATGAACAACATCTCACGGCGTTACAAAGAGACGAACTCTGACTTTACTCGTGACCAAATGCGGCAGTACATGACTGAATTGACGTGTCAAACGTGTCACGGTTACCGGTTGAATCGGCAGGCGCTAGCCGTTAAGATCAACGGCCGGCACATTGGTGAAGTGTCCGAAATGGCCATTAGTGACGAAGTGCCGTTCTTTAATGAACTGACCCTCGGTGAACAAAATCGTGTGATCGCGGAACCCATCGTTAAGGAAATTCGTGATCGGTTAACGTTCCTTGAAAACGTTGGCCTGGATTACCTGACGTTGAGTCGGTCTGCCCGGACCTTGTCTGGTGGGGAAGCCCAACGGATTCGATTAGCCACGCAAATCGGCTCGAACCTTTCCGGGGTCCTGTACATCCTGGATGAACCATCCATCGGACTTCATCAACGTGATAATGACCGGTTGATCAGTTCATTGAAGCGGATGCGTGACCTTGGGAACACACTGATTGTTGTTGAACATGATGAAGATACCATGTTGGCCGCTGATTACTTGATTGATATCGGCCCTGGTGCTGGTGAAAACGGGGGCCGTGTGATGGCCGCCGGTACACCAAAGCAGGTTGCCCGCAGCACGAAATCATTGACCGGGAAGTATTTGTCCGGGAAAGATTTCATTCCGGTTCCGTTAACGCGGCGCACCGGTAACGGGAAGGCAATCGAGTTGAAGGGTGCTTCAGAAAATAACCTGAAGGACGTGGATGTCCGCTTCCCGCTGGGCGAAATGACCGTCGTGACCGGTGTGTCTGGTTCCGGGAAGTCGACGTTAGTGAACTCGATCCTGGAAAAAGTTTTAGCACAGAAGTTGAACAATAACTCGGCTAAGCCAGGAAAGTACCGGAGTGTGGCCGGCATTAAGAACATTGAAAAGATCGTGGACATCGACCAATCACCAATCGGCCGGACGCCACGGTCGAACCCGGCAACGTATACCGGGGTCTTTGATGATATTCGTGACTTGTTCGCGCAAACGAACGAAGCTAAGCTTCGTGGGTATCAAAAGGGCCGGTTCTCGTTTAACACTAAGGGTGGCCGTTGTGAAGCGTGCCATGGTGACGGGATTTTAAAGATTGAAATGAACTTCTTGCCGGATGTTTATGTTCCTTGTGAAGTTTGTCATGGATCACGGTATAACTCCGAAACCATGGAAGTGACGTACAAGGGAAAGAACATCGCTGACGTTTTGAACATGACGGTTTCTGAAGGACTGGCCTTCTTTGCCGCAATTCCAAAGATTACCCGGAAGTTGCAAACCATCGTTGATGTTGGTTTAGGCTACGTTCACCTTGGCCAGTCCGCAACCACGTTGTCTGGTGGGGAAGCGCAACGGATGAAGTTGGCTTCTGAATTACACAAGAAGGCAAATGGGCGAAACTTCTACATTTTAGATGAACCAACGACGGGGTTGCACACGGATGACATTAAACGGTTATTGGGTGTGCTTCATCGGTTGGTGGACAATGGCAATACCGTCTTGATCATTGAACACAACCTTGATGTTATCAAGACGGCCGATCATTTGATCGACCTTGGCCCCGAGGGAGGTGCCGGCGGTGGAACCATTCTGGCCACCGGAACACCTGAAGAAATTGCTGAGGTGCCAACAAGTTATACTGGGCGGTATTTAAAGCCAGTGTTGGAACGCGATAAGGCGCGGACTGTCGCCGCTGCTGAAGCAACAAAGTAACTCATTTTAAATGAATTAAGCTGGTGGTTTACCAGCTCCAAAAGCGCACCTGATGAATCAATCGTGATTCGTCAGGTGCTTTTTTTACATTTAAAGCCGAACGATTCTCGATAAAAATATTGATTTTCATAAGTAATGTGAATACAAAAAAGTTATCATTATTTTTTAATTATCAATGATTGCGCCGGTGTGATGCCTCTGCTACACTTAGCTATATTGAAAGACGCGGGGCGTGATCAGTAAATGATGTGCTGATTACGAACATTCGCGTGAAAAGGGGACCGTGAATGGCAGAAACACAGTTAAAACGCTCATTAGGCCTATGGTCGGCGTTAGCATTAGTGATTGGAACCGTAATTGGTTCGGGGATCTTTTTTAAACAAGCGTCAGTGCTTCAGATGACGGGGTCAACAAATTTAGCCTTGCTGGCGTGGTTTCTTGGTGGGGTCATTACACTTGCCGACGGGCTAACGCTTTCGGAAATTGGATCACAATTTCCGCATACAGGTGGGTTATATCAGTACATGGCGCACATTTACGGTGAGTTATGGGGCTTTTTATCCGGGTGGATGCAGATTATCGTGTATGCACCGGCCATCGTTGGATCAATTGCCGGGTACTTAGGTCTTCTTGTGGTCAACTTCTTTGGCCTGGGAGCCGCGTGGAAAGCGCCAATTGCCATTGGAACCATCGTGGTGATCGCACTGTTAAACATGCTTGAAAATCGTTATGGTGCAGCCTTTGCCATCGTAACAACCATTTGTAAGTTGCTGCCGATCGTTGCCATTATTGTTTTTGGATTATTTTTTGGTCATGAACAAGCAATTGGTGAGACGGTAGCCGGAATTCATCAGAGCGTGGGGAACTTTGGTGTGGCGGTACTGGGGACCATTTTTGCGTACGACGGATGGATTCTGATTACGAACCTTGGTGGCGAGCTCAAACGGCCTGAACGGTTGCTACCACTGGCCATCATCATCGGGATTTTGATCATTATCGTGCTGTACCTTGGCGTGACGTTTGGAATCTTCCGGTCGCTTAGTGCCAATAAAATTAACGAGTTAGGGCAAAACGCCACCGCCTACTTTGCATTGAATGCGTTTGGCAGCTTTGGTGGACGCCTGGTCAACATCGGGATCATGGTTTCAATTATTGGTGCCTTGAATGGAAAAATGATGACGTTCCCGCGGATCTATTACGCCATGGCAGCGAAAAAACAGCTTCCGTTTGCCAAACAAATTGCGCATCTGAACCGCCGGACACAAACGCCGGTGGTGGCGACCTGCATCCTTTTGGTGTTAACAAGTGCCATGATTTTAACGGTGGATACTGACCGGCTTTCGGAACTGTGTATCTTCGTGATGTACAGTTTTTACATCGCCGCGTTTGCCGGGGTGTTCATCCTGCGGCACCGTAATGGTGGTGCGCCACAAGGCTTTAAGATCCCGCTGTACCCGGTTGTCCCGGTAGTCGCCATTCTTGGGACGGGATTTGTGGTGATCAGTGAACTGTGCTTTGATGTCACCGGAACGTTGATTTCGATTATTTTTATTGCGTTGGGGATTCCCCTGTATTATTGGCTCAAACATCACTATGGTAATGATGAAATTGATGTCATTTAATCAAAATTATTTTAAGACGGTGTGGGTAATGAATTTATTTATTACTCATGCCTTTTTTTGTGGCCGGAAGAAACGGGGTGGAACTTTAGTTTTCGTAACGTTTTTAAGTGCCATTGTTGAACGGTGGTAAAATGGGACCAGCATTGACGCAGGAGGTAAAGAAAATGGCGGCAAGACGGCTTCGGCGGCCAAGTTGGTGGCTAACCATCGCGGTAGTTTTACTGGGGGGATTGATGGTGATCGGTGTGGCACATAATGCCCGACTCTATCATCAACCGATCGTTCGAATTACGAAGGTCAATAACGAACGCGCAATCACCCAACGCGATGAATTTCAAAACGATGATCGAACAGTGACACAAAAGCTGAGTGGGGTGGTGCTTAACACCACCCATCGTGGTCAGCATGTGACCATGACAAACGTGACCAGCCTATCTGGGGCGGAGGATCAACGCTACCACGTTGGGAGTCAGGTGTTTATCTCCACCCCTCACCGTGGACAACAACCGACCATTTCGGGCATGAAACGGGATGTCGTCATCGCATTACTTGCGTGGCTAGTTGTCAGTTTGCTCCTCCTGGGAATGCAATTTTCAGGACTAATGGCCATTGTCTCTGTGAGCGTTAATGCAGTGCTCTTTTTTGCGGCCATTAATTTACAGCTGTCCCTTAAAAACGGGAATGTCTTTGTCATCTTTAGTTTTGTGGCAGTTCTCTTTGCCGCGCTCACGCTGTGGTTGGTTTTGGGCTGGCGAAAGCAGACTTTGATTACGCTCATTGCGACACTGAGCGGAACGGCCTTATCCATCATCATTAGTTTAATCGTGTTTGCAGTGACCCATGAACGGGGAATGCATTACGAGGGGTTGCAGTACGTCACGACCTTGCCGCGGCCACTATTTTTAGCGGAGACCTTAATCGGCTCACTAGGAGCGGTGATGGACGAGTCGACTGATATTGTGGCGACTTTATTTGAGCTGCATAATGAACGACCAGATCTTTCGCGCCAACAACTCTTTGTCTCCGGCCGTAACGTTGGCCGCTCGATCATGGGCCCACTGATTAACGTTCTGTTTTTAATTTTTGTGGCCGATACGTTTCCACTGACGCTGCTTTACCTCAAAAACGGAAATAACTGGGGCTATACATACCGAATGAACATGTCGATGGGGGTCTTTCAAAGTTTGATTAGTGGACTGGGGATCGTGTTAGCGATTCCGGTTGCTAGCTTTGTGGCAAGCCGCCTCATGAAGAAGGGACAGACAGCAAATGACAACGTTTAGTGTGTTAGCAATTTTACTTTTTTTAGCGATGTGGGCTGTCGGTGGTAAGCAGGGGGCGATTGCCTTTTTAAGTTTAGGGATTAATTTTGGTTTGCTCTTTTTAACCATTGTTTTGGTGCAATTTCACTTACCGCCACTCCCCGTTACGTTGGTGGCCGGGACGGTGATCCTTGCTGTCACAATCTTTTTTGGAAACGATGACGACAATAGCACCACAACGGCATTTTATGCGGCCGTTGTGGTGATGCTAGTGCTACTATTACTGATCATTCCTGTCGAACACTGGGCTCAGGTGGCCGGCTTCGGGGATGAAGATAGTGAAGATTTAGAGGGAATGTCGCTCTACATTGGGATTTCGTTTCTAAAGGTTGAAATCTGTACCGTGGTGCTCAGCACGTTGGGCGCAATTGCTGAAGCAGCCATGGCCATTTCCGCGGGCTTAAGTGAGATCGAGGAACAACAACCCACCATTACCGGGCGGCGCCTGTTTGGTGACGGTCTGAACGTCGGTAAACAAATCATCGGGACAACGTTGAATACACTGTTCTTTGGTTTCTTCGGGGGCTTTTTGGCGCTGTTCATTTGGTTTGTCGGCCTCCATTATTCAATTGGCCAGGTCTTTAACGATAAGGTGTTCGCGGCGGAACTCATTATGGTTTTACTGTCATTCATGGGCGTCCTGGTAACGGTCCCCGTAACGGCCGGTGTTGCGAGCTGGCGGTGGCACCAGCATGCCGTAAAAATGCAAGATCTGGAAAATAAGTAAGTAAAAGTCATAAAATGACACACCCGGTATGTTATACTGATTCGTGACGAAACAAAGGAGAAGTGGACGATGACACAACAACTGGACTTGGTAATTATTACTGGAATGAGTGGCGCGGGGAAAACTGTGGCAATGCAGAGTTTTGAAGACCTCGGCTATTTTGTGATGGACAACATGCCCCCCAAATTATTACCCAAGTTTTGGGAACTTGTGCGTCAGTCCGGAAAGGTTCATAAGGTCGCACTGGTCGTGGACCTGCGCTCTCGTGAATTTTTTGATGACCTACAGGAAATGCTGGCGATCTCCAGCAGCACAGGCTCGGTAAAGACCTCGGTGCTCTTTCTTGATGCGTCTGATGGCGAACTGGTGGCGCGGTATAAAGAAACGCGGCGTGCTCATCCGTTAGCAATGGACGGCCGGGTTTTGGACGGCATCCACCAAGAACGCGCGTTGCTTTCTGAAATGAAGGCGCGGGCAGAATATGTCATTAACACGGATGACCTCACCCCGCGGCAACTTCGTGAGGAGATCTTTTCTCAGTATGCTGAAAAGGACGATCAGGCCACAGAGTTTCACATTGAAGTGCTGTCTTTTGGGTATAAATATGGCTTGCCAATTGACGCTGATGTAGTGATGGATGTGCGGTTCTTACCGAACCCGTATTACATTGACACCTTGAAGAACCTGACCGGAAAAGATCAGGCCGTTGCTGATTACGTTATGAAACAACCGGCAACAGAATCCTTCTACACCCATTTTTTGGAGCTGCTTCAATTGATCATGCCCGGTTATGAACGTGAAGGGAAGAGTAGCTTGACGGTTGCAATTGGATGTACGGGTGGTCAACACCGGTCAGTTGCGATTGCTGAACGTTTGAGCCATGACTTAGCGGCGGATTACCGGGTCAACATTAGCCATCGTGACATTGATAAGCGAAAGGAAACGGTGAATCGGTCATGAAATCTGCTGAAAAAAGACGGCCCCGGGTCGTCGTGATCGGTGGTGGAACTGGCTTACCCGTTGTGCTGAACTCACTCCACAACCAAGACGTCGATGTTACCGCCGTGGTGACGGTCGCTGATGATGGCGGCTCGTCTGGTATCATTCGCAATTACATTAACGTGGTGCCGCCTGGAGACATTCGAAATGTCATGGTTTCGTTATCACAGCTGTCACCCGTTGAACTGGCAGTCTTTCAATACCGGTTTGGGGCAAGCGATAACTTCTTTTCTGGTCACGCGATTGGAAACTTGATCATCGCGGCATTGACGGAAATGGACCACGGGGTGTTTGACGCGGTTCAGGAATTGTCCAAAATGATGCGGGTGGACGGACACGTTTATCCGGTGGCAAACGAACCACTGGTATTACACGCAACGTTTACAGACGGGACATCGTTGGCTGGTGAAGCAGAGATTACCGCTGCTCATAAACAGATCAAACGGGTGTGGGTCACGCCACAGCCGGATGCAGCTGAAGCAGTGGCGACGGCCATGCCAGCAGTTGTTGACGCCATCATGGGCGCGGACATGATTGTCTTGGGCCCTGGAAGCCTGTTCACTAGCATTCTGCCGAACCTCATGGTCAGTAACGTCGGTGAGGCGATGCGGCAGACCAAAGCGGAAGTTGTGTACATTTGTAACATCATGACGCAAAAGGGTGAAACGGACGGGTTTACGGATGCTGATCACGTGCAGGTGATCGATGATCATTTGGACGCGCACGTCGTTGATACCGTGTTGGTTAACACTGCAACGGTGCCGGAAGATTATATGGATTGGAAACGCTGGAACGAGGTCTCAACGCAAGTAACGGCAAACCCAGCCGGCTTGACGGCGTTAGAAGCCCACGCCATTCGGGCTAACCTGCTGGAATTGCGGGATGCCGGTGCGTTTCACGATGGTCACAAAGTGGTGGCCGAGCTAATGAAAATGTTGGCTGATAAACAATTAGATTAAAGGGGGCGCACACATGTCATATGCAAGTGACGTCAAAAAAGAATTGACGGGACTTCGCGTCCACGAGGCAAACGGAAAGGCCGAACTGATGGCCTTGATCCGGATGAACGGCGCGGTTAGCATCGTTAACCACGCGTTCATTTTGAACGTTCAAACGGAAAATCCTGCGATTGCGCGGCGGATCTACACCTTGCTCAAGCAATTTTACCGGTTGGAAGCAGAATTAATTGTCCGTAAAAACGTTAAGTTAAAGAAAAATAATATGTATGTCGTTCGGTTAAAGACTGGGACACAGCAGGTGCTGAAGGATCTTCATATCATGGGCGACCTTGGGATTGAAGCAGTTGTTCCTGATGGCATCTTGACGGATGACAGTGAAGTCCGGTCGTACATTCGGGGGGCCTTTTTGGCTGGTGGTTCCGTTAATAATCCGGATACAAGCCGGTATCACCTTGAAGTTTATTCACTGTATGAAGAACAGAACCAACAGATTTGTGAATTTATGAATCGCTACGGCCTCAATGCCCGGATGACCAACCGACGGAGCGGATACATCACGTACCTCAAAGAAGGCGAAAAAATTGCCGACTTTTTGACGTTGATTGGTGCCACAAACGCCATGCTGAAGTTTGAAGATGTGCGGATCATGCGCGATATGCGAAATTCAGTCAACCGGTTGGTGAACTGCGAAACGGCGAACATGGAAAAGGTGGCCTCCGCCAGTTCCCATCAAATTGAGAACATTGAGTACATTCAGTCACGGGTTGGCTTGAGTCAACTACCTGAAAAACTTCAGGCCATGGCTGAAACCCGGTTAGCTAACCGGGAAATTAGTTTGAAGGAACTGGGCGATCTGGTGCCCGGTGGCCCGATTTCTAAGTCCGGGGTTAACCACCGTTTACGGAAAATCAATGAATTTGCTGATAAGTTGCGCGAAGGCGGCGACGCCAGCGTGTCCGCTTAATACATTAAAAAAAGAAGCATCCACCATCTTATCTGTGTGACGTTTACCCAAAAAGTTGGAACTAAATAGTTTTGTTAATTAGGCAGTTAATTGCCGCTCGAAATCGAGTGGTGATTGACCGCCTAATTTTATTTGAATTCGCTTCTGATTGTAATAATTAATCCAGGAATTGATTGCTTTGGTTAGCTCTGAGGCGTTTGCGTATTGCTGTAAACTACCAATTTCAACTTTTAATTTACCAAAGACAGT